>NZ_QHHV01000099.1:0-114328 GCF_003947245.1 Actinoplanes sp. ATCC 53533
GGCGCGGTCAACCTGCTCACCGGCACCGTGCATCACCACGTCAGCGTCAAGAACGTCTCCGTGGTGTTCTGCTACTTCCTGCAGCAACTCCTCGACGCCTACCCGCAAGCCCCGGCCATCGCCGTGATCTGCGACAACGGCAGCACCCACCACTCCAAAATCACCCAACGCTGGCTCGCCGCGCATCCCCGCATCCAGATCATCGAAGGCGCGAAATACAGCCCTCAGGACAACCCGGTCGAACGGATCTGGGCCACGATGAAACAACACATCGCGAACACCGCAACCGCCACGATCAGCGACCGGATCCAACAAGCCCACACATTCTTCCAGCACCGCACCGAAACCCAGAACCTGGCCACCGCAGCACCCTGGACCTCGCCCTGGCTACCCCAGGGTTACGGGAAGGAGTTCTGGCCAGGGGCTTAGCCAGCGCGCCGCGCTCAGTCGGCCGTGCCCGCCGCGGGCCGGCGGAACCGCAGAATGGTGCCGACCGCCAGATAGACCAGATAGCCGCTCAGACCGATCGGCATCGCAACCGTCAGCGCGGCCGGCACCGAATCGTCTTGCGTCCAGTGCACCGCGCCGAGCGCGAGAGCGGCCGCCACGCCGCTGAACGGGCCGACCGGATCGCCCAGCGCCGCGCGCAACGGCTGCCACCTCGCAAATCTCCGGGGCCGGCCGCAGATGATCCACACGTCGCCGTCCGCCGCTCCCCGGACATCCGAGCTGGGCATCATGCGGACGACCTCGTGCGCGGGGAACATCGTGCGGTGCTGGCTGTCGACGTACCGGGCCAGCTCCCAGACCGAAATCCAGCCGTCGCCGTCGCGGTCGGCCCCGATCGACGTCATCCCCTTGATGAGCATGGCGGTGTACGGGCTGCCGGTGTCGCCGTCCCGCGCCGGCTGGCCGTCACCCGCGGCGAACAGGAAGTACAGGCCCCGGCCCTGCTCCGGTGGGCGCGCCGCGACAAGGCCCTTGTCGGCGCGGGTCAGATCGAGCATCGGGTTGGGCCGCGCCGCACCGTCGCCCTCGGTGCGCGGAAAGTCGCGGGTCACGGAATCGAAGAAGCCGTGCCAGCCCTTCGTCCCGCCGCCGGCCTCGCCCGTCACCGCCGCCGCGGCATTGCAGCAGTCGAGGATCCAGATCTTCGCGCGGGCCTTGGATCGCTCCAGCAGGGCCCGGATCTCGGCGGCTCTGAGGGCGGTGCCGACCGGCTTCTTCGGATCGGTGTCGCTCGCCGCGAGCCACAGGCTGTTGTCGGGCTTGGCTCCGGCACCGCGCTCCTCGAGCTTGAAGCCGTGACCGGAGAAGTAGACGAGCGCGGTCTCCTGCTCGTCGAAACTGAACAGGAACGCCTCGATCTTGTCGAGCAACTCCTCGGCGGGACGGTCGATCAGCAGGAGATCCACGGTGAAGCCGCCGAGCTTCCGCAGCGTGCTGCTCATCGCCGCGGCGTCGAAGACCGGGCCCATGAGATCGGGGATGCCGGGGTTGTCGTGCCGGCCGGTGGCGATGATCAGCGCCCGCCGGCCGGGCGGCCCGGTATCAGCCATCGCTCGCGTCGTCGTGCCGGGAGTCGCCCGTGCCGTTCAGTTCACCGATCAGTTGCGAAAGATCGGCCGGTGGATTGTTGGCGTCGATCTCTATCGTGCCGCCATCCCGCCGCTTCGCAGTTATCGTGATCCTTTTGTTCTGGTTTCGCACCCACTCGCCGGCCACCTTGGCCATCCCCGAAATCGCCGTCACGCTGACCAGGTAAATGAGGGCTGCCGGTGTCGCCTCGCCCACCTGGGCGACCATCTCGACGACGTTCTTGTCCCGCGATCCGACAGCCGGGCCTGCCCCGCCATCGGCGACGGCACCGTCGAAGCCCTGCTGCGCCAGCTGCCAGCGCAGCTTCGCCAGCGCCGATCCGGGACCGGCGTGGCCCTCGTCGGGCAAACTCAACGTTACCGTCGTACACGAATCGGGACCCGGCAATGAATCGTTCATGGATAAACTTTCGCCTTTCTCGGCATGCGATTCGAAAGCTTATCCACACCCGCTCACGAGCAACAATTACTGTGCGCCTTTCGGGTATTTCCGCGCCCGGGTCAGGGCGCCGCTGTCGCGCCGAGCGCGGCGGCGACCGCGCCGGCGTTCATCCGGAGAATGCCGACGGCCAGCGCCAGGTCCAGCCCGGCGAGCGTGTCCCGGGGGGTGTGCTCGTCGACGTTCAGCTGGTCCTCGCCCTCGATGGTCAACACCGCCGGGAGGCCGGCGTCGATGAAGGACACGTGGTCGGAGGCGAAGGGCTCAAGCGAGACGAACACCTCCAGGTCCGAGGTGTCGCGCGCGGCCTGGGCCAGGGCGTCGATCACCGACTGGGAGACCGGCGCGCCCTCCAGCAGGACCGACGGCGTGGCCGTGTTACGCCGCCCGATCATGTCCATGTTGACGACCATGGCGATCCTCGACCGGTCGGCGCCGGACAGCCCGGCCACGTGGGCGCGGCTTCCGTGCAGGCCCTGCTCCTCGCCGCCGAACAGGACCAGGCGCAGGTCGTGCTCCGCCGTAGCGGCGCCGAACACGCGGGCGAGCTCCAGCACCCCCGCCGCTCCGGAGGCGTTGTCATCCGCGCCCGGCGCCGGCGCGGCGGCCCCGCCGGCCTGGTTGATCGAGTCGAGGTGCGCCACGACGTACACCAGGCGCCGCTCGGCCTCCGGGGCCGTGCCGGTCTTGTCGGCGATGACGTTGAGCGTCTCGCGGCCCGCCACGGCGACCGGTTCCGAGCGGGTCGCGTATCCGAGGGCCGCGAGCCGATCGCCGGCCGACCGCGCCGCCGTCCGGTACGCCTCCGTGAACGAGTGCCGGGTCGGATGTGCGATGAGCTCTTCCAGGGCCGCCCGGTAGCTGTCGGCCGACACCTGGTCGACCAGCTCCGTGGCTGTCCTTGCCGTCGTCCGCGCGGCGGCCGCCACCGTGCGTGGCAGCAACACCGGCGGCGATTGCCCGGCAGGACGCCGACGGCATCCGATGGCCGGCCCAGGTGCATCCATGACCTCTCCTCAGGTGACCTATGCGGAAGGCACCGTGAAACTCTCCACGATGCCGGTCAGGTCGGTGGAGTTCTGCGCGGGCGCGACCGCCCCGGCTCCGATTCCGCGCTTGGCGAAGCCCGCCCAGATCTCGGTCAGGTCCTCGGGGTTGAGGGCGGTCGCCGCCGAGATGATCCCGTCGCGGGCATGCCGGAACGTCGGTCGCGATGCGGTCAGTTCGAGGCCGCCCACCACATACCGCAGCATCCGCCGCTCGGCCTCCTCATGTCCGTGCTTGCCGACGAGATTGACGAAGATCTCCCACAGGAGGGTGCACCAGATCTCCCCGGCATTGTGGACGGCGTTGTTGGCGCCGCCGCCGTTCGGGCTGATCAGCGGCGCAGCCGGCAGCAACTGGCCGGCGCTGATGTGCCGGAAGGTCAACGGGTTCTTCCCGATGTCCGCGGAGTAGGGATACCGCCGGATCGAGAAGTAGTAGTTGTCGCGGAAGGTCGGAGTCAGGTCGGTCCAGCCGCCGACCGGGAACACGCCGTTGGCGAAGTCGTCGGTGGGCTGCGAGGTCATGCAGATGGCGAAGAAGTCCCCCCAGCCCTCGCCCATGGCCTTGCCCTGCACGTTGGTCAGGCCACTCGCGTTACCCACCAGGCGGTTGGTGATGTAGTGCCCCATCTCGTGAAACGTGATGAGTGCCTCGTGGTTGCTGGTGCGGGTCGGCTGGTCGGGTCGCGGCCCGCGGAATTCGAACATCTGCATCCGGGGGCTGGCGCCGTCCGCCGGGGTCGACATGTTGGCGTTGTCGGTGCCGCTGAAGTCGTTGCCCTCCGCGAGGATCGGATCGCCTCCGATGCCGCCGCGCCCGAAGTTGTCCTGCTGGGCGTTACCGGCGGCCTCGTCGAAACCCGCCTCGTACCAGCGGTCGTGCAGCCAATTGACGTGGAAGAACATGCCGACCAGGCTGTTCTGGAGGTTCACCTGGTCGCTGGCGTCGAGGCTGTGATCGTAGGTGTAGTCGAAGGTGCCCGGAGCCGTGATCCGGCCTTCCACGTCGCCGGGGCCGAAGCCCTGGCCGGCCGCCAGGTCGGCGTAGGCGATGCAGTTGTTTCCGCGGGTCGTCTGCGCGTTCGGCGGCAGCCAGGGGTCGCGGCCCGGCAGGCAGTCGAGCGTCACGAGTTGCTCGGCGACCGGGGCGGCCTGGAATCCGTCCGGCTGTCCACTGGGGTGCGGGGTGCCGGGCGCCGGGCCGTCATGGGGGCGGAACACCGCGTCGCCGGTGTTGTGCACGCGATAGGTGAACGGGGCCTGCTCGCTGGACAGGTTCTTGCGGAACAACACGATCGGGGTGTCCACCGCGTCGATCACGTAGCTGAACGGCGGGAACCCGGCGATCCAGAGCTCCAGGTACTGGCCGGCGGCGAACTGCTGATTTCCCAGGGGGAACATCACGTCCTTCAGCCGGATGGGGCGCTCGAACCGGGGCCGGGGATCGCTGCTCCCGGCGCGGTAGTTGAACAACCGGTACGGACCGCTGTCGGCCGTGGCAGGCGCGGCGACGAAGTCAGCGGCCTGATAGACGACGCGGGTCAGGTCGAACGCGGCCTGGGCGATCCCCTCTTGCGGGCTGCGCGCCGCCGCCGTCGCCGTCCGAGCCCGCCGGGCGGCGCCGTCCAGCCCCGGGAAGAGCTGCCCGGACAGGGAGATCACGCCGTTGTCGGCGTCCAGCGCGACCGTGACGTCCGAATTGAAGACCTCGACACCGTCGACGCTCTGCGTCACTCGCGCGGTCCGCAGGCCGGTGCGGCTGACCGGCTGCACCTCGACCGCGGCCGCGTCCTCGGGCGTGAGGTTCCAGACGTCACGCCGGTCCTGGATGAACTGGCGCACCGCGTCGCCCGGATCCTCCGGTGCCGGCGCGGACAGCCGTGCGCTGGGCTGCCGGCTGGTGACCCGGTTGGGCAGCCCGGTCGTCTCGTCCTCTTCGATGATCAGGTCAGGGACGTCGGCGGCCAGTCGGTCCCGCCCCGCCGACGTCAGGCCCGCGGATGACACTTCGGCGCTCCGGGCCACCTGAATTCCCTGGTCGTAGAGCGCGTGATAATCGTCCGGGATCATTTGTCACCTCTGACGTGCCGGCTGGGACGAAGACAACCGACTCAGTATCCCTCCGCAGCATCACCGCGCAGTCAGGTAAACGTCACCGTGCGCCATCGAGTGACAGGCCGACCTCGCGGACGTCTCAGGTGTCGATCTTGTCGGTGCCCCGGTCGGCGGTCGCCGCCGGCCGGTCGAACAGCGTGGTGAGCGCGGCCGGCGGCATCCGGTCGATCCGTTCGGCGTCACCCTCCTCAGCGATCGCGCGGTAGGCCAGCGACGCCGCCCGCAGCGCGGCGAGCACGGCGGCGAGCGGGTGCAGCACGAGGCGCACGCCCAGGCCGGCCAGCTCGGTGCCGGTCAGGCGACCGCGGCCGGTCGCGGCCTCGGACCGGCTGACAACCAGGGGTACGCCGGGAAGCGCGGCGCGCAGCGGGCCGAGCTCGTCCGCCTCGTGGAGGTCCGCGGGGAACACCGCGTCCGCACCGGCCGCCGCGTACGCCCGGCACCGCTCGATCGTCTCGTCGAGGCCCCGGCCGCGGGCCCGCGCGATCAGCACCACGCCGGGCGCCTGCTCGGCCAGCGCCGCGATCCGGGCGGCTGACCGGTCGGCGTCCGCGCCGTCGTCGAGGCAGATCCCGCTGATCCCCGCCCGCTGATAGGCGAGCGCGGTCCACACCGCGTTCTCCGGGCGGTCGTAGCCGACGTCCGCGTCGGCGAGCAGCGGCACGCCGCCGAGCGCCGGGACCAGGGTGGCCGCCCGGTCGGCGATCTGCGTCGCCGGGGCGAAGCCGAGGTCGGGCCGGCCGAGCATGGTGGCGGAGATGGCCGCCCCGGACAGGTGCACGGCCCGGTGCCCGGCCCGGACCGCGAGCGCGGCACTCGCCGGATCCCAGACCCCCGGTGCGTGCGTGAGGTGGTCGGCGACGAGCATCGCCCGCAGATCGGCGGCGGTCATGGGCGGGGCAACCCGGTGTCGTTCATGCCGCCGATCATGACTGGTCGATCGGCGACTCGCGATCCCCCGCACGGTGCTAGCGTCCATCCGTGACCGAGCTCAGCATGCGGGTGGCCCGTCTACACGGCGCTCGGGACGTCCAGCTGCACACCGAGGAACGACCGCCGCCGGCCGGCGCCGACGCCCGCCTGGTCGAGGTGACCTCGGTCGGGGTGTGCGGCTCCGACCTGCACTGGTTCACCGAGGGCGGGATCGGCGACGCCGTGCTGGCCCGGCCGCTCGTGCTCGGCCACGAGATGGCGGGCATCATCCGCGGCGGAGCGGACGACGGCGCCCGGGTCGCGATCGACCCGGCCATTCCG
Organism: Actinoplanes sp. ATCC 53533; assembly: GCF_003947245.1. Lineage (NCBI taxonomy): Bacteria > Bacillati > Actinomycetota > Actinomycetes > Micromonosporales > Micromonosporaceae > Actinoplanes > Actinoplanes sp. ATCC 53533. The sequence goes on from NZ_QHHV01000099.1 coordinate 6,453, forward strand.
TGCGGCGCCTGCGAGTCCTGCCGGGACGGCCACGGCAACCTGTGCCCGGAGGTGGTCTTCGCCGGGCACGGCTCCTGCGACGGCGGCCTGCGCCAGTTCCTGACCTGGCCGGCCCACCGCCTGCACCCGCTGCCCGACCACCTCAGCGACGACGACGGCGCCCTGCTGGAACCGCTCGGGGTCGCGCTGCACGCGATCGACCTCGCCCACCTGCGGATGGCCTCGACGGTGGCGGTCGTCGGCTGCGGCCCGATCGGCCTGCTGCTCGTCCAGCTGGCCCGCCGGCACGGCGCCACCCGGGTGCTCGCGGTCGAGCCGTTGCCGCACCGCATGGCGCTCGCCGAGAAGTTCGGCGCGGAGCCGGCCGACGGTGCCGGCGTCGCGGACGTGGTCTTCGAGGTCTCCGGCTCGGACGCGGCGGTCGACACGGCGCTGCGGCTGGCCAAGCCCGGCGCCCGGGTCGTGCTGGTCGGCATCCCCGACGGCGACCGCACCACGTTCAGCGCGGGACAGGCCCGCCGCAAGGGCCTCACGCTCGTCCTGGTCCGCCGGATGGGCGAGGTCTATCCCCGGGCGATCGACCTGGCCGCGCGCGGCCTCGTCGACCTGGCGCCGCTTGTCTCGGACGTCTTCCCGCTGAGCGAGGTGGTCACCGCCATGGCCACCGCCGCCGCCCGAACCGGGTTGAAGATCGTCATCCACCCGAACGAGGCGACGTAGGTAGCGCTCAGCGACGCCAGGTGCGGGTGGTGGTCCTGGTCGAGTTTCCCGCCTTGTCGTAGGCGCGCAGTTGGCCGGTCCCGAGTGCGGAGGTCTGTCACAGCGGGTCGGGCCCGGGCCTGGTCGGGAGCCAGACGAGCAGGTCCTCCGAGATCTCCGGGTCCAGAAGGGCCCGGCAGTCCCGGCCCGGAAGCATCCGCCCCGCCGACACCACGAGCCGGGCCACCTCGATCGCCCCGCGCGCCTGGAAATGGGTGTCGTCCGAGACGCCGTCGGGAAACTTCGGCGACTCGCCGGCGTCCAGCCAGAGGAAGTAGTCCTTGGTGACCTCCGGCCCCACGGCGTCCCACAACGCGAACGACAGGGCGGTGAGGTCGATCAGCGGCGTACCGGTGGCGGCGGCCAGCGCCCGCATCGCGTCCGGATACTCGCCGTGCGACAGGAACGCCGTACCGTCGCTCGCGAAGCGTCGCCGCTCGACCGGGGTGACCAACACCGGGAGGGCCCGCGCGGCCCGCGCGCCCACCACGTAGCGGCACAGATACTCCTGGAAGGTGGTCCACGGCTCGGTGTGCCGGGTCGGGTTCTCGGACTCGTCGGCGTGCCCGAAGGAGATGAGCAGCACGTCGCCGGGCTGGATCACCGCGAGGATCCGATCGAGCCGGCCCACCTCGGCGAAGCTCATCGAGCTGGAAGCGGAGACCGCCTCGTTCACCACCACCGTCTTGGGGTGGAGAAAGGCCGGAAGGGCCTGTCCCCAGCCGGCGCGAGGAACCTCCGCCACGGCGTAGGACGCGGCGGTGGAGTCGCCCACCACATAGATCGTCCGCCGCGACGCGCCGTTCGGCCGCCCCGCGCGGGCCGGCCCGGCTGCACCCAGCCAGCTCCCGGCCACACCGCCGACAGCGGCGCGCAGCAGCACTCTGCGATCGAACATCATGTCCCATATGATCATAAAACCGATGCTTCGCCCGTCACCCCACCCGGCGTCGGCGCGTTCCCGCCGACGACGCTGAGGGCGCCGTTGGTGTCGCCGCTGCCGTGCCCGGCAGCATGGACAGGATTAAGCTGCAGCTCGCCACGATCGCCGGCCGCAACTGGAAGTCACCACTGATTTCGATACGTGGAGGTAGTCATGTCATCTGTCCTGCTGGTGCTCTCCGGTGCCCGGGTGTGGAGTCTCAAGGACGGCACCCAGCGTCCGACGGGCTTCTGGGCCGAGGAGTTCGTCACGCCGCACCGGCTGCTGATCGAGGCGGGCCACGAGGTCACCATCGCCACGCCTGGTGCCCGCGTGCCGGTCGCCGACCAGGTGAGCTTGGCTGACGCCGCCGCGCCGGAACTGCGGGAGTACCTGGACAGCGTCAAGGACCTGTTGGCGTCGCCGGCCCGGCTCGAGGACGTCGACCCGGCCGCGTACGACGGGGTCTTCATCCCCGGTGGGCACGGGCCGATGCAGGACCTGGCGGTCAACCCGGACGTAGCCCGGATCCTCGCCGCGATGCTGCCCGACAGCGGCAAGGTCGTCGCCGCGCTCTGCCACGGCCCGGCGGCGTTCCTCGCGGCCGGTGACGCCGAGGGCAACTGGCTTTTCAAGGGCCGCGAGCTGACCGCCTTCACCGACGACGAGGAGCAGCAGGCCGGGCTGGCGGACAACGCGCCGTGGCTCCTGGAGGAGCGGCTGCGCGCCGGCGGTGCCGTTTTCGCATCGGGCCCGGCGTGGGCGTCGCACGTGGTCGTCGACGGCAACCTGATCACCGCACAGAACCCGGCCTCGGCCGAGGCCGCCGGCCGGGCCCTCCTCGCCCAGCTCTAGCTCGATCTTTACCCGGTGGCCGGTCGGATCGACCCCATGTCCGGGCTCGGGCCGGGCGTCGCCAAGCTTCCGAGGATCGCGAGCAGTTCGGCGCTGCGGCTGCCCGGTTCGGCGTGCACGACCTTGAGAATCAGGCCGTCCGTGCCGATGATGGCCAGCTTGCTGGCGTGCAGCTCGAGGTCGCCGACCTTCGGATGGCGCAGCCGGGTGACGACATGCGACTGCTTGGGCCGCACGGCGTGCCGGCCCCACAGGCGGCGAAACTGCTCACTGCGTACGGACATCTCGCCCACCAGTTCCGCCAGGCGGTGACCTGCCGATGGTCAGCGGTTGCGGTGGGATGCGTCGCGGTGCTGTTCCAGCAGCGCCTCCAGGTGCTCTGCCGGCATCGGCTTGCCCAGCAGGTCGCCCTGGCCGAGCCGGCAGCCCGCCGCCTGCACGGTGTCGAGGTCCTCCGGCGTCTGGAGGCCGTGCGCGATCACCTCGAGGCCGAGCCGGCGGCCGAGTGCGACCGTCACGTCCATGACCGCGCCCCGCTGCTGGACCGTTTCGGCCGGTTGCCCGAACACCTCGCGGTCGACCTTCAGCAGGTCGATCGGGAGAATACGCAGCCGGCTCAGCGAGGTGGGTCCGGCGCCGAAGTTGTCGATCGCCGTACGTATGCCCTGCGCGCGCAGCCGGCCCAGCTGAGCGGCCAGGTCCTCGACCGCGGGTTGCTGCTGGCCGTCGCGGGCCTGCAGGAGGCCTTGCTCGGCGATCTCGATGACCAGCGCCGACGGCGGGATCTGATAGATCTCCTGTGCGGTGTGCAGGCTTGCCTGGAAGGCCGGGTCGACCAACTCGCGCGGGCGGACGTTGACGGCCAGCCAGAGCGACTCGTGCTGCCGTCGCCAGTTGACGAGCAGCCGGCAGGACTGGTGCAGCGCCCAGTGCCCGACCTGGGTGAGCAGGCCCAGATCCTCGGCCAGCGGAAGCAGCTCGTCGGCCGATACCGGGCCGAGTGTCGGGTGCCGCCAGGTCAGCAGGGCCTCGACGCCGACCGGACGGCGGCCCGGCAGCTCGACGATCGGCTGGTAGCTCAGGTCCAGCTCACCGCGGGAGACGGCGCCGGGAAGGTCCTGTTCCAGGGTGGACCGGCGCAGCAACCGGGTCTCCATCTCCTCGTCGTACCACTCGATGGCGCCCGGCGGGCCGGACCGGACCGATCGCAGGGCGAGGGCCGCGCGGCGGATCACCTCGTCGAGGTTCGCGTCCGCGGTGAGGTCGGCCAGGCCGGCCCACGCGGACAGGTGGGAGACCGTGCCGGCCGCCTCGTACGGCGCGGTCAGCGCGTTGAGCAACTGGCTGGCGAGCAGGTGGGCGCGGACCGCGCCGCAGCGGGTCAGCACCGCGAAGCGGGCCTCGCCCAGCCGGGCCGGGACGTCCACACCGTCCACCCGGGTCCGCAACCGGCGTGCGGCCTCCACCACGACCACCTCGGCGAGATCCGGTCCGTGCACGTCGCCGATCGCGGTCAGCCCGCCCATCTCGATGACGATCATCGCGCCCGCGTCCGGGATCAGCTCGCCCGCCCGGCGCAGGCCCTCCCGGTTCGCCAGGCTGGTCTGCTGGTCGAGGTGGACCTCCTGACGCAGCGCCTGCTCGAGGTCTCGCAGGCTGCTGACGTCACGGACGTGCACCACCAGGGTCCGGCCGGGCTCGGCCGGATCCGCGCCGCTCGTCGTCCATTCGGTCTCCCGCCACCGGCCGAAGCCGTCGCGGAGGCGGACCGCGATGCTCTCCCCGGGGGATCGCACACCCTCGACCATCCGTACGGTCAGATACGCGTGCACCGCCTCGGCCTGATCCGGGTGGACCAGCACAGTCGCCGCCCGGCCGAGGACGTCCTGATCGGACAGGCCGAACTGGCGCGCCGCGGCCGGCGACTGCCAGCGCACCGCCAGGTCCGGGTCCAGGACCATCGCCACGTCCGCGGCGCCGAACACCAGGCTGCGCAGCCGGTTGCCCTGATCGGTGAGGTGGTCGGCGTGCCGGCGCAGCGCGATCGCCGACGTCCACTCCCGGACCGCGACGGCCATGACCGCGGTGGCGGCCAGGATGATCGACACCGTGTCCAGGCCGCCGCCGTTGATCAGGTGGTACACGGCGACCAGCGCCGACGCGAGAATCGGCAGCGCGAACAGCGGGATGCCCGCCGACGGCTCGCTGCCCGCGGGCGGGATCGGGCGCACGTCGGGGCGGATCCGGACCGATCCGTGCCACAGCAGAGCGGCGGCCACGTTGATCGCGCCGGCCGCCGCCAGGGCCGCCATCGCCGCGTTCGGCTCGAACGGGAAGTCCATGCCGATGACCAGCGCGGTCAGCCCGATCAGCGACAACGCCGCGCCGGGCCCGCACCACTGCAGCGCCGCCCGGTGCCGGATCGCGTGCACGCCCGCCACCGCGACGGCCGCGGCGGCGCCGCCGCCGAAGATGAGCGCGGTGATCGACGCGCCACGCCTCTCGCCCTCGCTGAACAGGAGCAGCCAGGGCGGGAAGATCAGACAGGCCGTCACGCCGAGAATGTCGAGCCCGACCCGCAGCCGCGCCAGCGGGTTGCGGCGCTGGTGCGGGCGCAGGATCGCCGGCAGGTAGGCCCCCGCCACGAAGAACAGGGTCACCAGCGGGATCTCCGCCGGCAGCGGAACCTCGGCGACCAGCACGTCGGGCGCCACCAGAACGGCGACGCCGCTGGCCGCGCCGGCCAGCGCGGTGAGCAGGACGCCACCGGCCAGCGACAGGGCACGCAGGTGCGGCCCGCTCGATCGGCCGGTGACCACGGCGCGGATCATCATCGCGCCGATCCCGCCGGAGCAGGCCGTCAGCAGGCCCGCCCCGGCGGCCGCCGGGAGCAGGGTGAGCACAGCGGTCAGCACGACCACGACGAGAAACGCCGGTACGGCGACCACTGCCGACCGGCCGGTACGGCGTGAGGTAGATCCGCCTGCCATCGGTGTCATCCAGGTGCTACGAAGGGTGGCTTCGGCGCGCCGACGAGTGCGCACCATACCCGTCAACGATCGACCCGCCGCGATGGTTACGGCCGTCGCTCCACCCGTCTGTGCTCACCCCGGTGACGACGGCCGGCACCACTGCCACGCTATTCGTGACTCACGGTCGGGTTGTCGAGCAGCGACCTGAGGGCAGCGGTGTGTCCCGCGTAGGCCCGCCTGCCCTCGGCGGTCAAACGGACCCAGGTCTTGACGCGGCCCCGGCCGGTGGGCTTGGTGATGGTGAGGTAGCCGGCCTCCTGGAGGACCTTGAGGTGCTTGCTCAGCACCGAGTCGGCCACGCCCAGCAGATCGCGGAGCACGCTGAACTCGGTGCTGGACGTGGCGTCGAGGAAGGCGCAGATCCGCAGCCGGTGGGGGGCGTGCACCACCTCGTCGAACCGGCCGGTCATAGGCCCGCTCGCAACTGGGCCCGCAGCGCCGTGTCGAACTTGCGGCCCAGGACGTTGCCCGCGGCGAACGCCACCGCGGCCAGGCACCATGCCGGCCAACTGAGGCCCGTCCAGTACGTGATCGCCCAGCCGGCGGCGACCAGGGCGCCCAACAGCACACCCAGCGCCACGGCCCACCGGCTGGCGGGGCCGGCCTCGAAACCGGAGATCCAGACGCCGGTCAGCCGGCGGTAGGCGGACGCGAGCGCCAGGCAGCCGCCGGCGAACAGCAGGCTGGTGATCAGCCTGGCGGTGGTGTCGCCGAGGCTGACACCGAGGACGTAGCCGGCGAGGAGCAGGCCGAAGATCGGGTGATACCACATCGGAGTGATCAGCCGGTCGGCGACGGCCGCCCGGGCTGCGGCGATGATGGCCAGGTCCTCAGCACTCTTGCTTTCCATGACGGAAAGTCAATCACATTCCAAGACGGAAAGTCAAAGATTGGTTTTGTCGGCAAGCGGGTGCTTGGATCCACGATCATGGAAGATCATTCGGGTTCACGGGGGCGTCGCCGTACGCTCGCGGTCGTCGCCGGCGTGACAGCGGCCCTGATCGCGATCACTGTGGGTGCCGTGGTGATCTGGCCGTCCCGCGAGCCCGCTGCGGTGGCGCAGCCGCAACCGAGGCCGTCCCTGCCGCCGACGCCGTTCGAGCAGGCTGTCAAGATCCTCGACCAGCAGGCCGCAGCCTTGCTGAGGGGCGACGAGCGGGGCTGGCTCGCCCCGGTCGACCGGGACCGGCCCGCGCTGGTGGCGCGCTACCGAAGCATCTTCCGGAACCTGCGCGGCCTCGGCGTGAGCCACGCCGAGTTCCACGCCTCTCCGAGGCTGGACGGCAATCCCGGTGCGGTGACCGCCAACGCGGCATTCGGCTACTGCTTCAGCGGCGTGGCCTGCCCCAGCTGGCGCAGCGAGACCGGCGACGGGCCGCCGAAGATGATGCAACTCCTCATCTTTGAGTTGATCAACGGCAAATACACGATCACCGTCTTGGCGGATGGACTGGGTGCCGGCACCAACCACGTGCAGCCGGCACCGTGGGACGGCGATGAGCTGGTCTTCGCCCGCGGCAAGCGGGTCACCGTCGCCGCGGCGCGCAGCCAGGCAAAGCACGTGAAGAAGGTGCTGGCAGCTGCCGAGAAGGCAGCGGTCGTCGCCGACCGCTTCGCCGGCCGCGTGCGCAATCCGCAAAAGCGCTACCGCGTCTACCTCGCCGATGAGCAGGCATGGAAGAAGTGGTACGGCGGGGACCGGCCGAAGTGGTCCATCGGCTACGCGGTGCCGCTGAACTCGACCGGCACCGACGTGCTTTTGCGGGCCGGTAAGGCGTTGCGGACCCGGCGTCAGCTTGCCTTCATCATCCAGCACGAGCTCGGTCACGTGGTCACCCTGGCCGGCCTGACCCGGAGCGATATCGCCGGCAACAAGTGGCTGGTGGAGGGCATCGCCGAATACATCGGCGCGTATCCACGAGCGGCGAACAGGACCGGCAACTGGAACATCCTCGCGGCGGAGTTCCGGCGCGAGGACGCACCGACGACGATCGCCACCGAATCGCTCGCCGACGACGCCGACGACCGTACGGTCGACCGGCTCTATGCCATGGGGCACTTCGCCGCCAGTTGCATGGCCGACAAGTACGGCGAGCGCAAGCTGTTCGCCTTCGTCAGCCGCGTGCTGCGGCAGGGCGACATACCCGATCGGGCCGCGCGCGCCGCGTTCGGCAAGTCGTTCGACGCGGTCGACAAGGTCTGCCTGGAGTGGATCAAGGACAATGTCACGTGATCGGCCGGCTCGCGCGCAGTGCCGCGATCGCGTCCAGTTCGGTCTCGGTCAGCGGGCCCCGCGCCTCGGCGGCGACGCACTCGTCGAGTTCCGCGCGGTTCTTGACGCCCAGGATCACCGAGGCCACGCCGGCGACGCTCAGCGCGTACCGGTGGGCCAGAGCCGCCGGCGTCTCGCCCAGCTCGGCCGCCAGCTCGCGGAACGGCTCGGCGCGGGCGAAGTCCGTGCCGGCCGGCTGGCCGGTCACGTCGCGGTCGACGGCCGAGGTGAGCGAGCCGGCAGCCACCACGCGGATGCCGAGCACCGGCACGCCGTGTGCGTTCGCGGTCCGCAGGATCTCCTCGTTGGCCGGCCGCACGTTCGGGCCGAAGGCGCACATGTCGCCGCTGAGGTCCAGCGCGTTGACGACGACCTGGGCGGCGTCCGGCCGCACCTCCTCCCGCAGCGCGCCGAGCACGGCGTCCGGGTGGCCGACCGCCGTGATCCCCCAGGCCCGGATCCGCCCGGCGGCGCGCAGCCGCTCCAGCTCGGGGATCACCTGCTCACGGTAGGTGCGCCAGCCGACGGTGTCCGGGGCGCCGGCGCTCTCGTCGGCCGGGCGGATCTGCCTGTGCAGCAGCAACAGGTCGAGGTGCTCGCGGCCCATCCGCCGCAGGCTGGCCTGCAGGCTCCGGCCGATGACGGCGGCGGCATCCGCGCCGTCGGGCGGTTGCACCTTCGACGTGATCAGGACGTCGGGCGCGGGCCGCTCCCGCAGCGCGGCGCCGACCACCTGTTCGGACTCGTACTCGGAGCCGTAGCTGGGCGCCACGTCGAGCATGGTGATTCCGGCGTCGATCGCGGCGTGCACGGTGGCGATCGCCTCGCCGCGCCCGGTGCTGCCCCAGACCCCGGCGATGCCGCCGCCGCCCAGAGTGAGGGCGCTGACGGTGCCGAGGCGGCCGAAGTCTCTGGTCTGCATGGTGGTCCTCTCGCGGTCGTCGCTTACCGGATGGACCGTACGACCTGGAGTGCGCTCCAGATCAACCGTTGCCTCCCGGTGCGTTTTCGCCGGCACATTCGCCGGGCGACGGTGTGGCCAGGTGGGCGCGGGTCGTTCCCGACGGCGGCGCCGACAACTCGACGAAGGCGATTCCGGGCATCGGCAGCTCCAGCTCGATCGAGAACGTGCCGTCGGCCGGCACGGTGCACTCCCGCTCCGGTTCGGCCTCCGCCAGGCGGTCCTCGGCGGCCAGCGCCGGCCACTGCTCCTGGTCCGGCCAGTCCGCGCCGCCGGACATCGCCGCCCACCGCGACCGCAGGTCACCGTGCCGGGCGTCGACCCGCCACACCCGGAGCGTGCGCGGGCCGGGTGAAAGGCCGGTGAGCTGCACGGTGACCAGCCGGTCCAGCCCGGCCGCACCGTCCACCTTCGACTGGTCCAAGGTGCTGTTCCAGACGAGCACGCCGGTGTCGCTCGCCCACGCCTCGACCAGGCTGCCCGCGCCGTCGCCGCGCACCGTCACCGGCAGTTCGGTGTCGCCGAGCTTCTCGGCCAGGGTCAGCGCCCAGAACTTCGGCTTCGCGAGGTTGCCCACGGTGAGCAGCCCGAACCCGCCGTGCAGCAGCCGCCGCGGCCGGCCGAGCTCCTCGAAGTGGTCGGAGACCACCCACGGCGCGAGGGCCTCCACCCGGCCGGCCGCCGACCGCATGCCGCGCAGCAGGAACGTCGCCGCGAACACGGTGTCGTTGATCGGGTTGCCGTGGGTGGCGGTGATCCCCCACTCGGTCCACCACAGCGGCCGGCCGCCGGCGAGGGGCCGCAGGTCCAGCGGCGGGGTGCCGTAGACGTGCGTGGAGAGGAAGTCGACCGGCGCGTCCACCGCGACCTGACCGCGGATCCAGCCGACCGCCGCCGAGCCGGGCCCGCCGACCCGGATGCCCGGGTCGACGTCCTTGACCGCGCGGGCCGCCACCTCGTAGAGCCGCCAGTACTCGTCCGGGGTGCCGGACCAGAACACCGACAGATTCGCCTCGTTCCACACCTCGAACGCCCAGTGGTCGCGCACCTCGTCGCGGCCGTAGCGGTCCACCAGGTGCGTGGTGAGCTCGCGGACCAGGTCGGCCCAGCGGTCCCAGTCCCGCGGCGGGGAGATGATCCCGCGGTAGGTGAACACGGTCCGCGACGGGTCCCGCGCCAGCGCCGACGGCATGAACCCGAGCTCCACCACCGGCCGGTAGCCGAGCGCCCGGACCGCGTCGTACACCTGGTCGACCCGGCCGAAGTCGTAGCCGGAACCGGTCACCAGGCCCAGGTCGTCGCAGAGAATGCCGTGCGCGCGGACCGTCCGCACGCCCAGTTCTTCATGGGCGCGCCGCAGCGCGTCCCGCAGCTCCGCGCCGATCGCCCGGCCCCCGGTCAGCTCCTCGCTGAGCAGGAGCGACAGGTGCTCCGAGCCGACCATCGCCCGCCACACCCGGTGGATCGGCGTGCCGCCGGTGCCCACCCGGACGGTCACCCGGGCATCGTCCGGGCCCGGCTCGACCGGCGCGACCGCGGACAGCGGCCCCAGCGCCGTCACCGTGGCCAGCGCCGCCACCGCATAGTGCGTGCCGCGTTCGGCGGTGGTGTCCGCGAACGGGCCGTGCGGCACCGCGAGCACGTCACCACCGCCGAAGTCGGCCACCTCGAACGGGAGGTCCCGGGCACGGGCGCGGTATACGGCGTACCCGATCGCCCCCGGCACCGGATCCCACGACACGGTCACCTGATCGCGGCCGGCGACCGCGCGGACCCCGGCCGGGGCCGGCAGATCGGCGTGCACCGCCGTCCCCGGCTCCCGGTCCTGGGCACCCCCGGATCCCATCAGGGCGGCCCAACTGGCCTGGGCCTCCGTCACGAGGCCGGTGTTCCGTGGAGCTGAAGCTGCGGCAGGGGCTGGCGGGCCGGCACGTTGAAGGTCTCCCGGGCCAGCAGCGGCCGGATCTGCCGCTCGAACTCGGGCGTCACGAAGGCGCGCTTCAGGACGTCCGCGGAAAGCTCGTTGCCCAGCGCACCCATGATCATTGCCTGGTCCAGCGACAGGTACCGCTTCGCGACCTGCCCGGTGCCGACGTTGATCGCGTCGTAGAACCCGCCCGGCCCGTACGCGTCGAAGTCGCTCCGCAGCTTGGCCAGGTTGGCCACCACCGGGCCCTTGGCGTACGGCAGCGCGAGGAACGCCGCGTGCGGGGTCACCACGCCGTCGCCGTAGTCCGGGGCCGGACCGGCCGGGCGACAGTCACCGAACCCCGCGTCGTACTTGGACTCCTGCACGTCGGAGGGGTACCCGTTGGTGTCCATGCCCATCGCGTCCACGCCGTAGACGCTGTATCCGCCGGCCGGGTTGGAAGCGGGGGAAAAGCCCCAGTAGCCGTAGCCCGCGTCGTTCAGGCCGTGCTCGATCTGCGCCGCCACCGTGGCCGGGTGGTTGCGGCCCCACGACCGCGGGCCCCAGGCCGCCTCGGGCACGAACAGATCGGGCATCAGCGCCTCGAACATGTCACCGCCCCAGCTCGGCACGAACGTGATGCCGCGGTAGCGGTACGAGCCCTCGTAGACCGCGACCCCGAGGTGGGTGGTGTCGAAGCCCTGCGGCCGCATCTCCTGCCACGAGTAGTCGCAGTTGTCGGGCAGCGTGCGCATGGTGTCGAAGTACGCCTTCGGCGGGATCTGCCCGGCGCCGATGCCGAGGTAGGTGGCGATCCGTGGCTCGGTCACCGTGATGTCGTAGTGGTTGCAGGTGAACCACACCCCGTTCTGCGGCACCGAGCAGCCGGGCGGTGGGCTGTCCCAGAAGCCGCCGCGGATCAGCCCGCGGGTCCCGATCGGTGAGGTCGCGGACGGGTTGTAATAGAAGCCGAAGTTCATCGGCGCGAGCACCCGGTCGGCCTTGCCGCGCAGCTCCGGCAGCGCGCCCTTGACCACGCGCAGGGCGGCGGCCAGCCAGCCGTTGTCCACACTGGACAGAAACGGGGTCACGGTGGCGCCGTCCTCGGGCCAGACCGTGACCACGGAGCCGTCGGCCGGGTCGTACCAGTTGTAGAACATCCCGGAGGCGGTGTGGTGCCGCAGCGTGGCCAGGGTGTCGAGGGTCTTCGACACGCGGGCGCGGGCCTCGCCGCGCGAGATGATGCCGAGCCGCTCGGCCACCACGGCCGACCACAGGTAGCCGCCGATGTTGGTGGGCGAGGTGTACTTCGCGGGGGTGGCCAGATCGCCGGTGATGTTGTCGGACACCAGGCCGGTGCCCGGGTCGGTCATGGCGACCATGGACCGCCAGGTGTCCTTGGCGTAGGTGCGCAGGCTTCGGTCCGAACCGCCGGCCACCGCGGCCGTGCCGGCTCCCAAAACCAGAATCATGGAGATGACGGGTACGAGCAGACGTCTCACAATCCTTCTCCTCGGCTACTTGAGTCCGGCTACTTGAGTCCGGCTACTTGAGTCCGGTGGTGGCGATCCCGCGCAGGAAGTGCCGTTGCAGGACCATGAAGACGATCAGCACGGGCAGCACCACGACGACCGCGCCCGCCAGCAGCAGCCCGAAGTCGGTGCGGTTCTGCCCGATGCTGTAGAGCGCGAGCGCGACCGGCAGCGTGTACCGGTCCTCGGTGGTCGCCACGACCAGCGGCCACAGGAAGTTGTTCCAGCTGGACAGGAACGTGAGGATGCCGAGGGTGGCGAGCGCCGGCCGGCACAGCGGCAGCACCACCCGCCAGAAGATGCGCCACTCGCCGGCGCCGTCCACCCGGGCCGCCTCGATCAGCTCGTCCGGAATGGACTTGAGGAACTGCCGCATCAGGAAGACCCCGAACGGCCCGGCCAGGAACGGCAGGACCAGCCCGGCGTACGAGTTGGCCAGGCCCAGGTTGGACACCAGCACGAACTGCGGCACGAAGGTCACCATGCCGGGCACCATCAGCATGCCCAGCACGACCAGGAACAGCGCCTTGCGGCCGGGGAAGTCCAGCTTCGCCAGCGCGTAGCCGAGCAGCGAGCAGAACAGCAGGTTCCCGGCCGTGATCAGCACCGCGACCAGGGCCGAGTTCATGAAGTACAGCGGGAAGTCGAGGCGGGTGAACAGCTCCCGGAAGTTGTCCAGGGTCCACGTCTCGGGCAGCCAGGTCGGCGGCACCTGGCGGATCTCCCGCTCCGGCTTCACCGAGGCCAGCGCCATCCAGACGAACGGGCCCAGCACGACCAGCAGGCCGGCGATCAGGATCGCGTACAGGGTGATCCGGGCCGCCCGGTCCCGCGGCCGGGTCCGGATCGCCGGCTCTGTCCCCCTGGCCAGCTCTGTCCCCCTGGCCAGCTCAGCCGCCCTGGCCTGCTCAGTCGCCCTGGCCATCTCAGTCCCTCTCGCCGAGCAGCCGGAACTGCAGCACCGACAGCGCCACGATCGCGACGAACAGCACGTAGCCGGCCGCGGCCGCGTAGCCGTAGTTGCCGAAACCGAACTGGTTGTAGATGTGGTACGACACGGACAGCGTCGAGGACAGCGGGCCGCCCTGGGTCATCACGAACGGCTCCTCGAAGAGCTGGAGGAAGCCGATGCCGGTGATCACCGCGCCGAACAGCAGCGTGGGACGCAGCAACGGCACCGTCACGTTGCGGAACTGCTGCCAGCGATTCGCCCCGTCCAGCGTCGCCGCCTCGTAGAGGTCCTGCGGGATGCCCTGCAGGCCGGCCAGGAAGATCACCATCAGGAAGCCGAAGTTGCGCCAGACGGCCATCACGATCAGCGACGGCAGCGCGGTGCGCGTGTCACCCAGCCAGTCCGGCCCTTCGACGCCGATCACCCGCAGCAGGTTGTCGACCAGGCCGGCGTCCGGGTCCAGCAGAAACCGCCAGACCACCGCGATGGCCACGATGCTGGTCACCACGGGCAGGTAGAAGCCGACCCGGAACACCGCGCGGAACCGGATCAGCCCCGAGTTCAGCGCGCTCGCCGCGGCCAGCGACACCACCATGGTCAGCGGGACCCCGATCACCACGAAGATCAGCGTGTTCACCGCGGCCTTGACGAACAGCTCGTCGCCGAAGAGCCGGACGTAGTTGTCCAGCCCGACGAAGTTCACCGCGAACGGGTTCCGCAGGTCGGTGGAGCGCAGGTCGGTGATGCTCATCGCCAGCGAGGCCAGCACCGGAAACGCCATGAAGACCAGGAACAGGGCGGTGAACGGCGCGGCGAACGTCCACCCGGTGACCGCCCGGCGCCACCGCCGGGCCCGGCGTTCCGGGCCGGGGGCGCCCGCGCTGGGCGGCGCGGCCGGCTGCACGTCGAGGACGGTCACGGTCAGCTGCCCGTACCGATGGCGTTTGCTTTGTCCTGAATGGTCTTCGCCGCCGCGGCGGGGTCGGCGCCGGACTTGGCCAGCTTCTCGACCTCGGTGTCGATCACCGCGGCCACCTGCTCCCAGGTCGGGAACGTCGGCGGCGCCTTGGCGTCCTTGAGCTGCTCGCCGAAGACCTTCAGGTTCGTGTCACCGGCGAGCGTCGCGGCCTGCCACGCGGACTGCACGGCCGGCAGGTCCGTGGTCGCCTGGTACCACTTGACCTGCACCTCGGGCCGGGACAGCCACTGGATGAACTTCCACGCGCCGTCGCGGTTCTTCGCGTCCTTGAACACCGCCAGGTTGCTGCCGCCGATGAACGAGGTGGCCGACTTCTGCCTGGGCATCGGCGCCACCGCGAACTTGTCCTGGAAGCCGGCGCCGCCCTGCTCGTTGAGCAGGCTGACCTGCCACGGCCCGGACACGAAGGCGGCGATGTCCCCGCGCACGAAGGCCGGGATGAGCGCGCCCTCGGCCAGCTCGGGCGGCGCCAGCTTCTCGGTGAAGTACGACTGGTAGTAGCGCAGCGCCTCGACCATCTCGGGTGAGTCGAAGGTGTACTTGGTGCCGTCGGCGACCTGTGCGCCGTTCGACCACGCGAACGGCATCACCGTCTGCCAGCTTCCGGTCTTGCCGGGCTGCAGGTTGATGCCCCACTTCGCGCCGCCGGTCTGCATCGCCTTGGCCAGCGCCTTCAGCTCGTCCCAGGTCGCCGGCGGCTTGGTGATGCCGGCCTTCGCGGCCAGATCCTTGCGGTAGAAGATGACCCGCGTCTCCACGTACCAGGGCACGCTGTAGGCGGTGCCGCCGACCACCGTGGTGTCCCACGCGCCCGGGAAATAGGCGTCCTTGGCGATCAGGTCCACCGGTGTCGGGTCCAGCGCGCCGGTCTTGGCGAACTCGCCCTGCCAGGTGGTGCCGATCATCGACATGTCCGGGGTCTGCTTCGCCGCGATCGCGCTGGCGATCTTCTGATGCGCGGCGTCCCAGGGCACCGCGGTCACGTTCACCTTCGCGTCCGGGTTGGCGGCCGTGAACTCCCGCGCGAACTCGCCGAGCTTCTCACCCTCGGCGCCCATCGCCCATACCGTGATCTCGCCGGTCGCCTTGCCCGCCGCGACCGACTCGGCCTGCTCCTGGCCGCCGCCGGATTCCCGGCCGCAACCGGCCAGGGTCAGCGCCGCTACGGCCGCCACGCCAACAATTGCCCGCACGTGTCGCCTCATCGGGACTCCTCGGGAGTGTGCTCACCGCAGCTGCGCCGCACGACGAGCCGGGTGGGAAGGATCCGGCGCCGTGCGGCGACCGGCTGGTTGTCCTGCTCGCGTTCGGCGATGCGCTCGTGCAGCCAGCGCGCCGCGGTGGCGCCCAGCTGCCGCATCGGCTGCACGACCGTGGTCAGCCCGGCGAAGCGGGCGGCCATCAGGTCGTCCCAGCCGGTCACCGCCACGTCGCCGGGAATGTCCACACCGGCCTGCTCGGCGGCCAACTGCACGCCCAGCGCGACCTCGTCGTTCGCGCCGACGATCGCATCCGGTGGCTGCTTCAGCAGCTTGCGGGCGGCCTTGCGGCCGCTTTCCAGATCAAGCCCGCACGGTACGACCACAGGCGCGTCGAGGCCCCCGGCGGCGAGCGCGGCGGCCAGCCCCGCGTGCCGGCCCGCGACGTCGGGTGCGCCGGCCGGGTCACCGAGGAACACGAAGCTGCGATGCCCGTGCGTGAGCAGATGCCCGGCCAGGGCCTCGGCGGTGCGCTCGTTGCGGGTGCGGATCGTGTCGACGCCGTCCACCGGGTCGCGGGCCAGCAGCACCAGCGGCAGCCCGATCGCGGCGATCCGCTCGACCACCGCGTCGTCGACCGTGCGGCCCATCACGGCCAGCCCGTCCACCCGGCCGGCCAGTTCCTCGACCTTCGCGGCGGCGTCGGCCCGGCCGTGCGTGGCCAGGATCAGGACGCTGCTGCCGTACCCGGCGGCGGTCTCCTCATAGCCGAGGATCACCTCGGCGTAGTACGGACCGACCAGATCGGGGAACACGATGCCGTTCGCGGCATGCCGGCCCTCGGCCAGCGACCGGCCCGACCGGTTGGGCGTGAACCGCAGCTCACGGGCCGCTTCCTGGACCCGGGTACGGGTCTGTTCGGTGACCAGATCGGAGCCTCGCAGGGCCCGCGAGACGGTGGCGATGGACACGCCGGCGCGCTGCGCGACCTGATAGATCGTCGCGGCCTTGGATCCTGAAAGCGCTTTCATCGCCATGGCCGGACCATAACCACGCCGACCCGGTCCCGACACTCGGCCGACAGCCGCATTCGCAGTCTGCCGTTTCCGGCAGAAGCCGCAGATCATCCCCGGCCGGGCGCCGGTCCCGGCCCGTCGCCCGGCCGGGACCGGCGGAACCGGGCACGGCCGGCCCCGCCGGTTTCGTCACACTGGCCTCATCACGCCGGCCTCGTCACACCGGCYCCGTCACGCTGGCCTCGTCACGCTCRCCYCGTCACACCGGCYCCGTCACRCYGGCCCCGTCACRCYGGCCCCGTCACACCGGCCCCGTCACACCGGCCCCGTCACACCGGCCCCGTCACACCGGCCCCGTCACGCCGGTCTCGTCACGCCGGTCTCGTCACGCCGGGGTCAGGTGGAAGGTGCCGGATCCGTCCGACATGCCGCCCTCGAACTGCTGGACCGGGGCGCCGTGGACCAGCTCGGCCTGGCCTGCCATGGCCCCGCGGTAGGCGAGCTGGATGCCGATCAGATCGGAGCCCGGCACGTCGCGATAGAGGTAGAGCTTCTGCCGGACCGGCACGCTCTCGCAGGAACGCCAGTCGATCCGAGCACCCTCGGTGGCCGTCGCGCTCGGCGTCAACCCGAAGCAGGCGTTGTACGACCGGTTCACCAGCACCGACGGTTGCATGCCGGTGGCGTCGGCCGGGCCGTTGCACACCGTCCACTGCTGGGACTTGCCGGAGATCCCGCCGATCCAGCCCACGTACTCGCCGTTGTGGCCGTCATCGGCGTCCATCACCAGGCCGTTGGTGCTGAAGATGCGGTAGTACCCGGGCTCGCACACGTACCCGGAAGGCACTGCCGCGGCCACCCGGCCGGCCGCCGCCGGCTTCGGCTCCGCGGGCTTGGCGGCCTCCGCGGCCCGCGCCGCGCGCGCCGCCTGCTGGGCGGCCCGACCGGCGCAGCCCAGTTCGATCTGCGCGGCGCGCATCACCGTGTTGGCGGGGACGACGTCCTCACACCGCACCACTCCTTCCTGGTCACGTCCCCAGGTCGAGTACGAGCCGCTCGCCCGGCGATTCCACTCGGTGACCCAGGTGCCGTCCGACTTCTGCACGCGGAGGCAGTGCAGGGCGCTCATCTGGCCGGACACCTTCTGCATGCCGGAGTAGACGCCGTAGTAGCCGGGCTGATTGAAGTTCCAGGTCAGGGTGCGCTGCTCGGTGGTCGTGCTCTGCGTCGTGTTGGTCACCGCGAATTTGGCGAAGGCCACCAGGCTGGTCAGGAACTTGAAGCCGAAGGTGGCGCTGATCGACGTCTCGGACAGCACCGCGACGGTGATTTGCTGCTGATAGGTCAGCTGCACGACCTGCTGTCCGGTCGACCCGGCGGTCACGTAGTACGCCTTGAAGTGCGTGATGGTCGGAGTGATGTTCACTGTTTCCGGCCAGCCCTGCCTGCGACCCAGGTCGGAGCTGTCGCAAGGCGCGCCCGGCGCCGGCTCGGTGATCGCGGCCGCCGGCCCGGCCCCGGCGAGGACGCCGGCACCCACCAGCGTCAGGGCAGCAAGAATCGCCATTGCTCTGCGTCGCATGACGCGTTCCTCCTCTTCCCGAAGACAATTCGAGGACAGTTTTTGGAAGCGCTTTCATGCTAGTGCAAATCCTATTGATCCTCTTGAATATGGCACGAAGGGCGCGCACGCTCGCAAGACATAGACGTAGGCCGATCAGATGGATGCCGGCGGCGATGCCGCGGATCAGGCGGACTGTGGCGCGCGAGACTCGTGGCGCGGTTCGACCGAGAGGTGCGCGGACAGCGCGCGGAGGAAGTCGGGCGCGTCGAAGATCGCGCCGGCGGAGGCGACACCGCCGGCGCTCGTCCTCGTCCGACCGCCGAGAATGCGATGGACCGCCTCGACCGCCAGCGGTGCGCTGATGGCATAGATGTCCTGGCCGCCGGCGACGACGCGTCGCTGCGTGTCGCCGGAGCGCACGACGACGTCGACGGTGAACGTCTGCGCGGACCGGCCGAGTTCCTCGTCCACCATCGGTGCGGGAGTATCCGGAGCGGCCAGTTCCTTGGCCGCGTCGGTGGTCATGTAATTGCGCACCTCGGGGATGGACAGGTGGCTGGGGACGGTGACGACGTCGGCCATCGTGAACTCACCGAGGACCGTCCGGGTGCCCAGCGGAGCGGGGAAGTCCCATTCCAGGATCGGCAGGTCACCCTCGGCGACGTAGTACTCCAGCCGGCCACCGGCGTAACGGACCCGTCGGCCATCGCGCCGTTCCCGGGAGACGGTGCCGGCGGCGCGGGTTCCGGCCGTGGGGTGCCAGCTGCTCAATCCGTACGCGATGTGCGCCTCGTCGGCCGCCGTCCAATCGCCCATCGCCGCCGTGACCAGCAGGTCGCCGAGTCCGCCGAAGAAGGCCATCGCCGGGACCACCGGGACGCCCGCTGCCCGAGCGCGGTCGGCGAAGCCCGTGAACGTGTCGACATTGGCCTCGATCTCGGCCGCCACATCCACATACGGAACCGCGGCGCGCAGGGCGGCCTCGATCACCGGGGCCGCGGTCGAGGCGAACGGGCCGGCGCAGTTGATGACCGCGGCCACCCCCTGCAACGCCCGGTCGAGCGAGGCCGGATCGTCGACCGACGCCACCCGGTAGGCGAGCCCCGGATGCGCCGCCGCCAGCGCCTGGAGCTGGCCCGCGTCGCGGCCGAGGAGAAGCGGGACGAACCCGCGATCGCGCAACTCCGTCACCACGAACCGGCCGGTGTGCCCGTACGCACCGAACACCGCCACGGTCTGCTTCGAAACCATCTGACGTTCCTCCTCGAAAGATCGACAAGGAAATCCTCCCGTGCCGGCCGGGCCCGGGACAGTGTCTGGAACGCCATCCCCCGTACAGTTTCGGACATGGCCACCATCGCGCTCGCCGCCACCGAGGGGATGCTGCACTTCGAGCTCGCCATGGTCTGCGAGATCTTCGTCCGCGACCCCTCCGGCCTGGCCGACCCCTGGTATGACCTCGTGGTCTGCGGAGCGGGCCCGGTCCGGATCGGCAGATTCCGGATGGAACCCGACCACGGGCTGGAGCGGCTCGCCCGTGCCGACACCGTGATCATCCCGGCCGTGGCGGACGTAGACGCGGACCTGCCAGCCGACCTCCTTGACGCCGTCCGCGCGGCCCACGAGGCGGGCGCCCGGCTGGTCTCGCTGTGCACCGGCGCGTTCGTGCTGGCCGCCGCCGGGGTCCTGGACGGGCTGCGCGCGACCACGCACTGGGCCCACACCGAGGCGCTGGCCGCCCGCTACCCCCGGGTGCGGGTCGACCAGGACGTGCTCTACGTCGACAACGGCACCGTGCTCGCCTCGGCCGGCAAGGCCGCCGCGATCGACCTGTGCCTGCACCTGATCCGCCGCGACCACGGCTCGACGGTCGCCAACGCTGTCGCCCGCCGCCTGGTCGTGCCGCCGCATCGCGCCGGCGGCCAGGCCCAGTTCGTCACCACCCCGGTGCCCGCCCGCGACGACCATCCCCTGGCCGACCTGCTCCCCTGGGCGATGGCCCGGCTGAACCGTCCGCTGACCGTGGAAGACCTGGCCCGCCAGGCGAAGATGAGCTCACGCAACCTGGCCCGCCACTTCAAGTCGGCGACCGGCACCACCCCGCTGCAATGGCTGGCAACGCAGCGGATCCGCCGGGCCCAGGAGCTGCTGGAAAACACCGACACCGGCATCGACGCCATCGCGCAGGCATCCGGCATGGGAACCGCCACCACGCTGCGCCGGCACTTCAGCCGCACCGTCGGCGTGCCCCCGAACGCCTACCGCCGCACCTTTCGCAGCACGTAATGCGGCAGCCGCACGTCGTGATCATGGCAGCTGGGGCTCAGGGGTGGATGGCGTAGGCGCTGGGCCCGAGCGGGTGCGATGTTGGTGTCACCGTCGTGGCCTGTGCAGACGAGGGCTCAGAGTGCTCGGCGGCTTTGATGGTGAGGGTGTCGGTCAGGCCAGCGGGTTTGGTCGATGGTCAACCCGATCAGGCCCTGCCGGGCGGGGTCGCTGTTGTCGTCGGTCGCGGCTGTCGGCTGCGGAGACCATCGGATGGCGATGGCGACCACCGGTTACGGCCACCGGCCACGCAGACCACCAGGACGACGAAAGCAACAACCGCTCAGGCCGTGAAGTGGTGCCCGGAGTGCTCCGGGAGGCGACTCAGCGCAGCACGGTGCGTCTATTGGCGGCGGTGGTAGGTGTTGTGTTGGGGGCGGCGTTCGGGGTCGAGGGTGGCGGGTGGGAGGAATTCGGGGTGCCCGTCGGGGCCGAGTCTTGCTTGCCAGCCGCTGTTGTTGTGGAGGAGTCGGTGGTGGAGGCGGCAGATGAGGCAGGCGTTGGTGAGGGTGGTGGTGCCGCCGTCGGCCCACGAAACTAGGTGGTGGCCTTCGGCCCAGCGCGCGGGTCTATCGCACCCTGGGAAAACACACCCGCGGTCGCGGAGGATCAGGGCGCGGCGGAGCGGGCCGGTGAACAGTCGTCGGGTGCGGCCGAGGTCGAGGACATGGCCGTCGCCGCCGAGGACGGCGGGCAGGATGCGGGCGTCGCAGGCCATGCGTCGGGCTTCGGCTGGGCTGATCGGGGCGCCGGTGTCCAGCCAACCCGGCCCGTCATCGGCGTTGGCGCCGGCATGGCTGCGCGCGCCGGTCCCGGCGTGAGTATTCGCCTGGGAAGCCCAGGACTGCCCGGCGGGCCGCGACTGCCCGGCTGGGGACTGCCCGGCGGGCCGCGACTGCCCGGCTGGGGACTGCCCGGCGGGCCGCGACTGCCCGGCTGAGGACTGCCCGGCTGAGGACTGCCCGGCTGAGGACTGCCCGGCTGGGGACTGCCCGGCGGGCCGGACCTGTTCGGTCAAAGTGGTGAACGGGATGGTGACGACTACCTGTGCCGGGTCGCCGCCGTGTCCCGGCAGATCCGTCCCGTCCCGTAACGCACCCGTGCACACATCCACCAAGGCGTCCGCGCGTCGCTGTGCGGGTGTGCGTGCTCCTGCTGGGTCGTGCCGTGGATGGCAGAGCGGGTCGAGAGCGGCGGTGACGGTAGCCGCACCGGCGGTGTCGAGGTAGCCGCTCAACCGGACCTGACCATTGCCGAGTGGACTGAGCGTGAACCCGCGCTTGCGGTGCGCCCGAGCTTCCTGGCGGGCGAGAAAATCAGCTTCCCGCTGCTCGGCGACCTCGGGGGCGACATGCTCCAGGATCCTTCCACCCATTTTGCCCAGCGTCACCGCGTCGAAATCACCAGCCCACTCCACCAGCATGGCCTCGGCTTTGTCGGTGACCTCCCGGCCCACCTCGGCCGGCAGGTCCGCGACCGTGGCGGCGATGGTCATGGCCTGCTCGGCGGAGACTGTGCCGGCGCAGACCGCGGTGTCCAGCACCGGCCGCGCCTGCAAGGCCTCCGTGAGGGTGACCAGTCGCGCCGCCGTGCCGGGGCTGACCCGGAGCTGGTGGCGTAGCCACATCTCGGTGCTGGTCGCCGCGTGCGCCCGCGGCAGACCCCGCGACTGCGCCTGCGAGATCAGATGCGCGGTCACCGCGGTGAGCTGCTGCACCGCGGCCCAGGCCTGCCGCAGACACTCGACCAGGTCCCGGTCCGGGACCGCCCAGGCAGGGGCCGCGGCGCACGCGGCAGCCGCCCGGCGGGCCTCGGACAACAGCTCCAACACCCGACCAATTTGGCACACACGTGCGACAGAATGGCGGCCCTGTGGATAACCCAGCCCCAAGCCCCAACCCCAAGCCGAGCAGCGCCGGCGACAGCCGCCCGGCCGTACGTGGTCAGATCACGCCAACACCGAGCCCGCGCAAACGAACCTCGGACTCCACCCATGATCTCGAACGGCGGCTGCCGTACCAGCCCTCGGCGTCCCGCCGTGGTATGGCGCCGATGGCCACCTTTTTGTGGGTACTTGTCGGTCACGCTGGGTTTGCGGAAGCCTTGGCCGTGCGGGTCGGAGAGGCCCAGGTCCAGGTCCAGGTCCAGCGAGACGGAGCGGGTGGGGTGTGTCAGGAGACCGGTAGGGCCTCGGCCAGGTTCTCCAGGCGGCGGTGGCCCCAGTCGGAGAGCGGTGCCAGCGCTTCGGAGAGTTCGCGGCCGAACGAGGTCAGTGAGTACACGGTCTTCAGCGGCCACACGTCGTGCACGTCCCGGTGGACCAGTCCATCGGCTGCCATCTCTCGCAGCGTCTGAGTCAGCACCTTCTCGGTGAGACCCGGCATCCGCCGGCGCAACTCACCGGGGCGATGCGGACCGGATTCGAGGAGCCAGAGCACCATCGTCTTCCACTTGCCGTCGATCACGGCGATCGCGGCGGTCACCCCACAGACGTTCGGATCCTGAGCACGACTACGCGTCATTTCCGTCCCATTCATCGATGTTCGATCGCTATTGAGGAGTTGAGGCATGACCTCGCACCCGGAACAGTCCGCCGTCACCGTGCTCGGCCTGGGGCCGATGGGCCGCGCCCTGGCCGGCGCCTTCCTGGATGCCGGCCTGCGCACCACGGTCTGGAACCGGACGCCGGGCAGGGAAGAAGAGCTGGTCGAGCGAGGCGCGGTCGGCGTCCTATCGCCAGAGGAGGCGGTGGCTGCGAGCGGGTTGACCGTGGTCTGCGTCGTCAACCACGACGCGGTCGACGCCATTGTGCGGCGGGGCCCGGTCACCGACGCGCTCAAGGGGCGCACCGTGGTGAGCCTGACCGCCGACACCCCCGACCGGGCCCGGAACACCGCGACCTGGGCGGCCGAACACGGCATCGAGTACCTGGACGGTGCGATCATGACGCCGACCACGACCATCGGCACACCAGGCGCCGTCTTCCTGCACAGCGGCCCGGCGGACCTCTACCGCCGGCACCGGCCGGTGCTGGACGCCCTCGGCGGCACGCACACCCACCTCGCCGAGGACATCGGCCGGGCAGCGGCATACGACATCGCCCTGCTCGACATCTTCTGGACCGCGATGACGGGTTACGCCCACGCGCTGGCGGTGGCGAGAGCCGAGGGTGTCACCGCGCGGGAGCTGGCACCGTTCGCCAAGGGCATCGGCACGATCCTTCCGCCGCTCTTCGAGCAGCTCGCGGAGGACGTGGACAGCGGCAGGTTCTCCGGCGAGAACAACCCGATCACCTCGGCGGCGTCCTCCATGGCCCACATCGTCCACGCCGCCGAGGCCCACGGCATCGACGCGAGCGTGATGCGGGCGGCCGAGGGCCTGGCGCGCCGGGCCATCGGACAGGGTCACGGCACCGACGGGTTCCTCCGGATCACCGAGATCATGAGCCCTTGATACTTTCCATGATGCGGGCGAAGCCGTCCTTACCGTGGCCCGCGTCGACCTGACGGTGGATGAGGCGCTGGACCATCGCTACCACCTCGGTGCTGATGCCCTGGTCGGAACTGGCCGTCAGGATGTCGCCGAGATCGGAGAATTCCAGGCTCTGCTGCCCGTCGACGGTGTAGTCCCCGCCGTCGATGACCGTGGCGAAACCCTGGAAGCCTCCGGTCATCGCGGCCAGCCATGGTGCGGCCATCGCGGCGAACTCTCCCGCCGTCACGCCCGCCGGCGCGACCATGGCGGCACCGTGCATGAACCCGGCGAACATGACGTACATGCCCGCGAGCAGAGCCAGGTCGTACAGCGGTGCCAGCCCGGGGTCCGCGCCGAAGTAGGTGCTGGTTCCCCACAGCTCCAGCAGCGGCTTGTGCTGGTCGAAGACGGCGGCCGACCCACTGTAGAGGATCGCCGACCCGGGCCGGCCGATCATCGCGGGGACGGCCATGATCCCACCGCTCAGGTACCCCACGCCGGCATCGGCCGCCCAGGCGGCAACCTCGCGGGCCTGCGCCGGCGACATCGTGGTCACGTTGATCAAGGTCCGGCCGGCCAACTCGTCGGCCAGTGGATCGAGGACGTCGTGGACCGACGCGTGGTCCAGCAGGCAGACGATGACCAGCTGACCGGCTCGGACCGCGTCGCCCGCGGTGCCGGCGAGGGTAGCGCCGTGGGCGACGAGATCGCTCGCCTTGTGCGCCGAGCGATTCCAGACCGTCGTGGCGTATCCGGCCCGCACCAGGGCGGCGGCGAGTGTGCTGCCCATCGCACCCAGCCCGAGAACGCTCACCTGGATGTCGTGGTTGGTCGTCATGTCGGCTCCCTCATGGTTGTCGGTTCGATGAGAGCCTCTCCGCTGCCGGTAAAGTTGACCAGTACCGACTATTTAGTCAGGTACTAACCTTTTGGTGGGTACGGCGTGTTGGTAGGTACAGCGTGGAGGGCAGATGGCAACGACGGCGCGACGCGGTCCGTATTTCTGTGGCATCGACGCCGCGATGGACGTCGTCACCGGCAAGTGGAAGTCATTGATTCTTTGGGAGCTGCACCACCACGGGACCCGCCGGTTCGCCGAACTCCGGCGGGGCCTGCCCGGCGTCAGCGAAAAGATGCTGATCCAACACCTGCGGGAGATGGAAGAGGACGGACTTGTGCATCGTGAGGTGTACCGCCAGGTTCCGCCGAAGGTGGAATACTCCCTGACCGAGAACGGCGTTTCGCTCAACGCCGCGCTGGCCTCACTTGGTGCCTGGGGCACCGAACGCATCCGACGCATCGGCGCCGAGAAGGTCTCGGCCGACATGGCCAGGCCAGTTCCCAGATAAGCCAGTTCGACGATAAGCCAGTTACGTCTTCGGACGTGAGCGCCGGGAACGATGCCGCATCACCGCTTCGGTGTTTCCGCAGCGTGCCGTGCAATGCAGCGTGCCGTGCAATAACGCCGCCGCCCGTTCCTGGAGGTGTCCACATCCGCTCGGGAGCATTCGGGGCGCGTGCATGAGGCTGGAGACCGTCGTGGGTGGTCACCCGGGCCGGATGGTCTGTCCGAACCGAACCGCCCGCCACCCCCAGATTTGTTCGCTGCCGATCCAGCGCTGGCCACGCCGCACGCGGAGAGTGGTGCCTGGGCGCGGACGCCGAACCGTGAGTCACGGGCCGGCTCCGCGTAGGCCAAAATGCATCCGTGATTCTTCGTGTCTCGGCAGCTGACGTGGAAGTGTTCGAGAAGGCGGTTCGCCGCTTCGTTGGCCAGGCGACCGGCGTCGCCACCTTCGCGATGTCACCGGGGACCATCGCGTTCGTCGCTGTGGAAGATGACGACGTCCAGGGCTGGTGCTGGGGCTATCTCCTGGCCAGGCCGGACGGGGCCAGCATGGTCTACCTTCACCATCTTGAGGTCGCCGGGCGTTGTCGGCGACGAGGCATCGGGCGCGAGCTGCTGCGGGCGTTCATCGAAGCCGGGGTGCGACTCGGCGCAAGCAAGATGTTCCTGACTACCGGGGAAAGCAACACGGTGGCGCGCCGGCTGTACGAATCCATGGGAGCGGGTCTGGCAGCTCAGGGGCCGACCGTGAACTACTGGTTCCAGCTACGACCGGCCTGACCGCGCCGCGAAGGCGGCGAGCAGGGCGGCTTCCCGGGCCGGGCTGAGGCCGGCCCGGCGCGGCCGGTCCAGCCCCGCCGTCCGTTCGTAGCCGAGGATGTCGGTGACCAGTTCGGCCCGGTCGCGGTGGCGCAGGCCGGCCGCGGCCGCGGCAGCCCCGGTGCGGGCGGAAAAGCCCTGCCAGCCCGGCTCGACGAGCCACATCGCCAGCGAGTCCGCACCCATGTACTGCTCGACGCCCTGCTCCAGGAGCCACTGCTGCGGCACGTGCACCACCGGACCGGTGTGCCCGCCGATCCGGCGGGACAGGTCAACCCATTCGCCGAACGGCGTGGTGGGGCCGACAACGTCGTAGGCGCCCGTGGTGCCGCGCTCGGCGCAGTCGAGGATCCAGGCGGCCAGGTCACGCACGTCGACGACCTGGGTGGGCAGGTCGGGCGTGTCGGGGATGAGCATCGGTTCCTCGGGGGCGCGGGCGGCGCGGGCCACCCAGGCGCCGGACCGGCCGCTCTGGTCGCCGGGGCCGCCGATCAGGCCGCAGCGGGCGATGAGCAGCCGGTCGCCGAGCGCGGCGGCGCTGGCATTTTCACAGGCCACCTTGGCTTCTCCGTAGAGCTCCCGGTCCACCTCGTCCCGGTCGGTGGGTTCGCGCAGCGGGAACGACTCGTCCGCGCCCGGGGTGTCGAATGCCGCGTAGGCGTTGCCGGAGGACACGTAGGTCCAGTGCCCGGCCCGTGCGGACAGGGCGGCGAGGGCCGCGCGCGCGAAGCCGGGTTGCCAGGAGACCTCGATGACCGCGTCCCAGGACTGCTGCCGGGCCTCGTCGTAGGCGGCCGGATCCCGGCGGTCGGCCGCGATCAGCCGGGCGCCGGGTGCGGGCTCTCCGCTGTGGCCACGGGCCAGGCATCCGACCGCGTGGCCGCGATCGACGGCCTGCCGGGCGATTTCGCGGCCGAGCCACTGGGTGCCGCCGAGGATGAGGATGTCCATCGCCCGAGTGGAGCATCCGATGATCTCCTACGACAAACCGGTTCGCGGGCGGCGGAACGGCGGCTTTGATCTGGATCGATCAATCATGTGCTGCGACGATGGACCCCATGGGGGTACGGGACGGGTGGCGCCGGCGGTGGCCGCGCTCGGTGGGCACCAGGCACTGGCTGTCCTATCTGTACGCGACGATCGGCGCGTTGCTGCTCGTCATCGCGTTTCTGCTGCTCTACCCGCTGCGTCACGTCGACGGCTTCGCGACGGACCTGCGGATCAACGTGGGGTCGAACCTGCTCGACCTGGTGCTCGCGGCGCTCGTCCTGCAGCCGTTGATCGTTTCTCTCAGCCGCAACGCCGTGCGCTGGCGGAACCGCCTCGACTACCGGGATGTCATCCGGCGCATCGAGCGGGCGACCGACCGGATGGAGATCTGGAAGCACTGGACCGGCCTGCTGGAGAACCAGTACGAGCCGGGGTTCGAGGCCGCGGTTCGCGGTGCCCTCGACCGCGGGGTGCGATTCCGGATCATGCTGACCGACCCGTCGTGCCCGGATGCGGCCGAGCGGGCCCGGCAGGTGGCGCCGACCGATGCGCTGAGGCTGATGCGGCAGAACATCGAGCGGCTGGACAAGATCATCAGCGAGCTGCCGGCCCAGCACCGGGACCTCTTCCAGGTGTGGATCAGCTCCGTCGGCCCCGCGCACGCCATCTACCGCGTGGACGACTGGCTGTCGTACGGGCTCTTCCGCGATCGGCGGGTGAGCGAGTCCTCCCAGCGCGAGGTGCGGGTTCGCGGTGATCTGGGCGAGCTCGCGCTGGAAGCGTTCGACAACCGGTGGAACGGCACCGGCCTGCTGAGCATCGCCGATCACTACCGGATGTCCCTGCGTTTCACGGTCCACGACGCGACCGTGCAGCATGAGCTCACCTACGTGCTGCACGACGGCGAGCACTGGGTCAACGTCAACCCGGCCGCCCTGCAGCACGCGTTCCACCCGGACCACGAGGTGTCGGTGTGCGGCGACGGCTCACGGCGGTACGTCCTGGCCGACGCGAGCCCCGAGACACGCGAGCGCGTGCTGGCGCTGTACGCCGCCAAGTACGGCGCGGACCAGGGCGCCGTGCTACTGCGGCTCAGCAATGCCTGAATGGACGCGTTCCGCGGCGATGCGGGTCTGCTCGTCGAAGAGCACGAGGCGGACGACCTCCACAGTGGTCGGTTCGCTCCGCAGTGCCGTCAGCGCCTGGACGACGGCGTCGTCCTTCGGCCAGCGATACACACCGGAAGAGATCAGCGGGAACGCGACCGACCGCGCGCCCAGGTCGGCGGCGATCGCCAGCGCGGCGGTGTAGCAGCTACGCAGCACCGGCGAGCGGTCCTCGTCCGGGCTGAACACCGGCCCGACGGTGTGGATCACCCAGCGGGCCGGCAGCCGCCCGGCGGTGGTCGCCACCGCGTGCCCGGCCCGGAGCCCTCGCCCGTACCGGCTGGCCCGGAGGGCCCGGCACTCTTCCAGAATGGCCGGGCCTCCCTTGCGGTGGATCGCGCCGTCGACCCCGCCCCCGCCGAGCAGCGAGGAGTTCGCCGCGTTGACGACGGCGTCCACGTGTTCGGCGGTGATGTCACCCGTGACCAGCTCGATCCGCATGCGTGGTACCTCCGCCGACAGTATGGACGGACCGGTAGCTGAGCCGGCGCAGCAGCACCTCGGCGGGGCCGCGCCAGCCGCGCCGGCGCATGCCGTCGGCGAGCAGGACAGTGCCGAGCCAGACGCCGGCCGCGACCGCCGAGGCGCCGGCGTCGCTGAGCCGGCCGCCGAGGGCACCGAGGTACGGCACGAAGAGCGCCACGAAAGCCACCGACTGGAGCAGATAGCAGGTCAGGGACCGTTGCCCGCAGGCGGCGAGGGCGGTGATCACCCGGCCCGGCGCGGCGGCGCGGCGGTGCGCGATCAGGCCGGCCAGCGCGGCGTAGCCGAGGCCACCGGCGATCCCGGTCAGGCTGTGCAGGGCGTACGCCGGCACCGCGGTCGCGGTGGACCAGTCCGTCCAGACCCGCGCGTCGATCAGGGCGAGCGGGGCGCCGCCGAGCACCGCGACCGCGACGCCGGCCACCGCGACCCGCACCAGCATGGCGCGGTGCCGGCCGGGCTCCTCGAGCAGCCGGCGCCGGGCCGCCCACATGCCGAGCAGGAACGGGGCGATCACATCCAGGATCAGCATCGGCGCCAGCACCGACCAGGCCGCCAGCCGGGCGCCGACCCCCGCCAGCACCGACTCGGCGTCGGTCGGGTACGGCGTCGACCCGTTCTCGATGATCGTCAGTGCGGTCAGGCCGGCGAGCGTGCAGAAGATCAGGGTCGAGAGCCCGGCGACCAGGAGCAGGGTGCGGTCGCGGGCCCGCACCAGGCCGGCCAGCAGCAGCCCCATCAGCCCGTACGTGGCCAGGATGTCGCCGAAGAAGAGCAGCAGGGCGTGGGCGAAGCCGAAGGCGAGCAGCCACCAGCTGCGCCGGCGCAGCGTCCGGCGCGCCTCGGGCCAGTCGGCTCCGGCCGCCATCCACCGTTGCGCCAGGCGGACCAGCCCGTAGCCGTACAGTGCGGCGAACATCGGCAGCGCGCGAGCGTCGACCAGCAGCACCTGAAGGCCGGCAACGAGCCGGTCGACGGGCCCGCCGTCGAGTGAGTAGCCGCGGAAGCCCCGCTCGTGCCCGTACAGATACATGTGGGCGTGGGCGAGCGCGATCAGCAGCAGCATCGCGCCCCGGGCGAGGTCCGGGGCGAGCGAGCGGCCGCCGGTCGCGGCGGCGACAATCCGTGCGTGGGCGGGGACTGTTGACATGGTTCACCCCTGACGAAGAGGACGATTAGCTACGCGTACGTATCTAACCGTCCGGCAATAAGATACGCAAGCGTTTCTTATACGGGAGCCAGTATGAGTGGAAGACGGCCCGAACCGGAGCCGGCGCCGGCCCGCAGCCGGCGGCGCGGGGACGACCTGATCCGGGCGATCCACGCGGCGGCGCTCGCCGAGGTCGCCGACGTGGGCTTCGCCGGGCTCACCATGGAGGGCATCGCCCGGCGGGCGGAAACCGCCAAGACCTCGCTGTACCGGCGCTGGCCCTCGCCCCGCGAGCTGCTGCTGGACGCGCTGTACGACGCGCATCCCCAGGAGGAGCCCTCGCCGGGCGCGGACGATCTGCGTGGCGACCTGATCCGCGCGCTGCGCCAGCTCACCGACTGGCTGGCCACGCCCGCGGCCCGCGCCGTGGCGGAGATCATGGCGGCTCGCAGCCGCCACCCCGAGCTCGCCGAGGCGCTCTACACCCGGGTCTTCGGCCCCCGCGGCGGCACCGTCACCCAGCCGGTGCTGCGCCACTACGCGGCCCGCGGGCAGTTCGATCCGGCGCTGATCACCTCCGTCGTGGCGGACATCGGGGAGGCGCTGGTGTTCAAGCACATCACGGACACCGACCGGCTACCGGACGACGTCACCCTGGCTGCCATCGTGGACCAGGCGATCCTTCCGGCCGTCGGCGTCGTCACCCCGGGCCGCCGGGACGGCCGCGGGAGCGACTCCCACGGCCCGTCCGGCACCGGTACGGGCTGACCGCCGTCAGGCGGGCACCGGCTGATCGAACTGGGTGCGGTAGAGCTCCGCGTACCGGCCACCACGGGCCAGCAGGTCGGGGTGCCGGCCGCGTTCCACCACCCGGCCGTCCTCCAGCACCAGGATCTGGTCGGCGGCGCGGATCGTCGACAGCCGGTGCGCGATGACCACGCTGGTCCGGCCGGTCAGGGCCGCGCCGAGCGCCGCCTGGACGGCCGACTCGGAGGTCGAGTCCAGGTGCGCGGTCGCCTCGTCGAGGATCACCACGCGCGGGCGCGACAGCAGCAGCCGGGCGATGGTGAGCCGCTGGCGCTCGCCGCCGGAGAGGCGGTATCCCCGCTCGCCGACGACCGTCTCCAGACCGTCGGGCAGCGAGTTGATCAGATCAGCCAGCTGGGCGCGGCGCAGCACGTCCCAGAGGTCGTCCTCGGTCGCATCCGGCCGGGCGAACAGCAGGTTCGCCCGGATCGAGTCGTGCAACAGGTGGCCGTCCTGGGTGACCACGCCGACGGCATCGCGGATCGTGTCGGCGGTCAGGTCGCGCACGTCCTGCTCGGACAGCCGGACCGCACCCGCCTCCACGTCGTAGAGCCGCGGCAGCAGTTGCGCGATGGTCGACTTACCCGCACCGGACGAGCCGACCAGCGCCACCAGCTGTCCCGGCTCGGCACGGAACGAGACGCCGTGCAGCACCTCCTCGCCGCCGCGGGTGTCGAGCTTCGCCACATCCTCCAGCGAGGCCAGCGACACCTTGTCGGCCGACGGGTAGCCGAAGCGGACGTCGTCGAACTCCACCGCCACCGGGCCGTCGGGCAGCGCCCGGGCGTCCGGCTTGTCCTCGATCATCGGCTTGAGGTCGAGGATCTCGAAGACCCGCTCGAAGCTCACCAGGGCGCTCATGATCTCCACCCGGGCGCTGGCCAGCGAGGTCAGCGGCGCGTACAGCCGGGACAGCAGCAGGGCGAGCGCGACGACCGTGCCGGCGTCGAGCTGCCCGCGGATGGCGTAGACGCCGCCGAGGCCGTACACCAGAGCCAGCGCGAGCGAACCGACCACCGTGAGCGCGGTGATGAAGACCCACTGCAACATCGCGGTACGGATGCCGATGTCACGCACGCGCCACGCGCGGGCGGCGAACTCGGCCGACTCCTCGGCCGGCCGCCCGTAGAGCTTGACCAGCGTCGCGCCGGGCGCCGAGAACTTCTCCGTCATCCGGGTGCTCATCGCCGCGTTGTGCTCGGCCGCCTCGCGTTCGAGCTGGGCCAGCCGGCGACCCATCCGCCGGGCCGGCAGCACGAAGATCGGCAGCAGGACCAGGGCCAGCAGCGTGATCTTCCACGAGAAGGTCAGCATCACGGCCAGCGTCAGGAGCAAGGTGACGGTGTTGCCCACCACGCCGGAGAGCGTGTCACTGAACGCCTGCTGCGCCCCGATGACGTCGTTGTTGAGCCGGGACACCAGGGCGCCGGTGCGCGTCCGGGTGAAGAAGGCGACCGGCATCCGCTGCACGTGGTCGAAGACCGAGGTCCGCAGGTCGACGATCAGGCCCTCGCCGATCCGGGCCGACTGGTATCGGGTGATCAGGCCCAGGCCGGCCTCGGCCAGCGCGATCACCGCGATCGCCACCGCCAGCCAGACCACCGTCGAGGTCCCGGTGCCGGACACGATCGCGTCGATCACCCGGCCGGCCAGCACCGGCGCCGCCACCGTCAGCACCGCCGCGACCACGCTCGAGGCCAGAAACCAGGCGAGGAGCCGGCGGTGCGGGCGCGCGAACCCGCCGATCCGCTTCAGGGTCGCCTTGGAGAAGGGCCGTTGATCGCGCTGGTGCATCGCGTGGTGCAGGGACATCCATGCGGTGACTTCCATACTCATACGGCGAAGCTAAAACCTGGAGAAAGGTTGAGGTCAAGGCGTTATCGCTGACCTGTTGTCGTGGAGAGTGACGGCGAACCGGACCACCGTCGTCGCGCCGCACTGGCCGATCGCCAGCGCGTCGCAGAGCTGCTGGGCGATCCACAGGCCCCGGCCGCCGGCCAGCGCCTGGACCGGTGGCCGGTAACCGAGCAGCGGATCCGCCAGGCCGGGTCCGCCGTCGCTGACCTCGCAGGTGACCGTCCGGTCGCGGACCCAGATGCGCAGGTAGCGAGGCTCGTGGCCGTGCCGGATGCTGTTGGCGGCGATCTCGCTCATCGCGAGCATCAGGTCGTCACCGCGGTGCAGGCCGGACCAGCCGTAGGCCGCCACGAGCGTCGCCAGGCTGTGCCGGGCGACCGCGACGTCGTCCTTGAGCTCCATGGTGATCGCGGGCGGTCCGGCGACTGCCGGCATCGGCTCGGGCACCGTACGGAGAAACTGCTCGGCCGGCAGGTAGCTGTCGCTGTCCCGCCGGTTCGGATGGGCCATCACGGTCGGGTGCGTACGCCGGGCGTCGCCCAGCAGCGCGGCGGGCAGCGCCCGGGTGTCGTACGGGCAGACGATCCAGGCGGGCGCCTGGGCGAACACCTGGTTGAGCGCCGCCTCGTACCGAGTCCAGGTCGGGTGCCGCTCGTCGGCGCCGAACCCGACCTCGCCGATCAGGCGCATGTACCGGTGGCCGCGCTCGATCGCGCCCGCCAGCAGCCGCTGCCAGCCCGCCACGGTGCTCGCCGGCCGCTCATACCACTCATCGCGGTCGATGAAAGACACCGCGCTGGCGTCGGCGCCCAGGGCCTCGCGCAGCAGCGCGATGTTGGCTCGGGTCACCGCCGCCGTCACCGCGTCGCCCCGCTCCAACCCTTCCCGGACGAACGGCACGAGCGCGGTGACAAGGTCCTCATCGCTGTTGTAGAACAGCGCGTCGTGAGTCAACGTCGTGGCGGGCGGCATCGGTTTCAGGTCACCTCGATGAAGGATTCGACGCGGTCGAACTCGGCCAGGCGCCAGATCCGGCGAAACGTGGGTGAGGCCCCGCGGATCCTGGCCTGCCCGGCGTGGCGGACGAGGGTCTGGCAGGCGCGCGCGATCGCCCGCATCCCGGCCACGTCGACGAAGTCCAGATCGGTCACGTCGAGCACGCCGGACCGGGAGCGCCGGGCGGCCACGACGAGCGCCTCGTCGAGGTCGGCGGCGAAGGTCAGATCCAGATCCCCGCTCAGC
The DNA here is from genome assembly GCF_003947245.1 of Actinoplanes sp. ATCC 53533. Lineage (NCBI taxonomy): Bacteria > Bacillati > Actinomycetota > Actinomycetes > Micromonosporales > Micromonosporaceae > Actinoplanes > Actinoplanes sp. ATCC 53533. The sequence goes on from NZ_QHHV01000099.1 coordinate 40,066, forward strand.
CGGATCGCGCCGTCGCGCTGACCACCCGCCTGGAAGCCGGTCGTCTCCGCGCGGGAGGTGTCGGGCGCGCGGTGCGAGTGCATCGCCTCGATGAGGGCGAGTTGGCGGGGCTGCCAGGCCCGCCGTTCGTACAGGCACAGGGCGGCGAACGGGAGCTGGGCGGCCAGGAGGTCTGCGCCCAGCTCGTACCCGGGCCAGGCCCGCTGTGCCTCCGGGTGGCGGTGCAGCCACCCCACGTCCGAGGCCACCCGCAGTCCCCCGTACCCGTCGTCCAGGGCCGCCTGCACGGCCACGGCATGTGCCGCCAGCCGCCGCTGCGGGTCGAAGAGGGCTTCGCCCGCGTATGCGTCCTCGGCCAGACCGAAGATCAACTGCCCGCGGGCGGTGAGCGCGTCAACCGCGACGCCGTCGGCGGCGAGATCGGCCGCGACCTGCTCGCAGTGCTCGGGTGACGCGCCGTAGAACCCGACCCGCTCCCCGCGGCTCAGCCCGAGGCCGAGATAGCGCGTCAGGCGCGGACCCCGCTCGACCGAGGCGTCGGACACCCAGCACGCATGATCGTGTAGTTCAAGATCTTCCACCCGGGAAGGCGCATCGATCGGCGGCATAGCGTCTACGCACTTCCTTGCTAGTGCCCGGCGGCTGGAAAGGGATGGCCACCTCAGGCTAGCGCCTGGCCGGCCGTGGCGCGTCGCGACAGAGGCTAACCTGATGGACCGGAGGCGACCCAGATGGAGATCAGCACAGCGACGTGGACGGTCGGGAAGCAACGGTTGACCACGGCCGCGGGCAGCGTCGTCGGTAACCGATACCGCGACAACTACGACGTGCTGCACCTGGACGACACCCGGCCGCTCGCGGTGGTGGCCGACGGGATGGGCGACGGTCCGGGCAGCCGGGCCGCCGGGCGTACCGCGGTGGAGGTCTTCGTCCGGCAGGCCGTGGCCGCCCACGGAGCGGGCGCGCTGCGCGCCGCGGTGGCCGCCGTCCAGCAGGCGGTGCGCGAGGCGGGCCGCGGCCTGCCCGGTCTCACCGGGTGCACGCTGACCGCATTCGTCGGCGATCCGGCCGCGGACGACAGCTCGGCCTGGCTGGTGCAGCTGGGCGACTCGCGGGCCTACCGGCTCCGCGACGGCCTGCTCGAACTGCTCACCGTCGACCACACCGCCGCCTGGCTCGGCCTGCTGAACGGCTGGTTCACTCCGGAATCGCCGGAGGGCCGCGCCGCCCGCTACCGGCTGACCCGGTACGCCGGGCATCCGGACGTACCGGAACCGGATCTGCTCAATGTCGGCCTGCGGCCCGGCGACTTGTTTCTGCTCTGCACCGACGGGATCTCCGACCAGGTGAGCTACGAACGCCTGGCGGAGCTGCTCGCCGCCGCCACGAACCTGGCGGCGGCGGTCGAGGCCCTGCTCGGCGACAGCCTGCTGATCGGCGACGACAACGCGACGGCGGCGCTCGTCCGGGTGGGCTAGGCGCTCGGCGCTTGCGGGACCGCCGCCGGCAATGCCGCCGATGTCGGCAGGGTCAGGACGACCTCGAAGCCGCCCTCCGGTCGCGGGCCGGCGGTGAGCGCCCCGCCGTACAGCTCGGCACGCTCGCGCATGCCGAGCAGTCCGTGGCCGCCGGGCACCCCGCCGCTGGCCGGCGCCGGCCGCCCGTCGTCGGTGATCCGGACGGTCAGCCGCTCGGCGCCGTGATGCAGGGTGATGGTCGCGTGCGCCTGGGCGGCGTGCTTGAGGATGTTCGTCAAGCTCTCCTGGATCACCCGGTACGCGCAGAGGTCGATGCCCGGCGGCAGCCGGCGCGGGCGGCCGGTGACCACCAGCTCGACCGGCACCCCGGCGGCGACGATCCGCTCGGTGAGCTGGTCGAGCTGGTCGAGGCCGGGTGCCGGGGGCGTAGGTTCGGCCGTCCCCGGCCTGCGGGACTCGTCGGCCTCGCCCGGCTCGTCGGGTCGCAACCGCAGGATGAACAGCAAACGGCGCAGCTCGTCGAGGGCCTCGCTGTTGGTGCCCAGCACGGTGTTCAGCGCCGTACGGGCGGTCGGCGGGTCGGACTCCAGGACGTAGAGCGCGAGCCCGGCGTGGACGGAGATGACCGACATGTGGTGGGCGACGACGTCGTGCAGCTCTCGGGCGACCCGGACCCGCTCGTCGACGATCGCGCGCCGGGCCCGCTGCTCCTGTTCGTACTCCAGGCGCAGGGTGAGCTCGGTGAGCTGCCGGTTGCGGATGGCCAGCTGCTGCGCGCCGTACCCGAAGCCGATGATGATGCCGGTCCACACCGTCCCCTGGAGCGCGGCGAGGCCGGGCGTGTTACTCCCCGCGTAGACCCACACGCCGGTCGCGAGCGCCGCGCCCGCGGCCGCCACCCGGACCCGGCGCAGTTCGGCGACGGCGTACAGCGCCAGCAGCATGCCCGGGCTGTTCACCACCGCCGGGTAGCCCAGCGCTATGTATTCCAGCCACACCGCGCAATACACGATCAGGACGGTCGCCGGCGCCCGCCGCCGGGCCACCAGCAACGCGGTGAGCAGCACTGTCAGCGCGGTGGCCCGGGCGTCGACCGGACGCATGCCGTCGGCGTCCTGGCTGCCGAGGGCAAGGCCGACGGCCCCGGTCACGAAGGCCAGCACACAGTCCAGGATCAGCGGATAGCGGTCGAGCAGCCGCAGTCCGTGCGCCAGCCAGGTCGTCGATCGGGCGAACATGCGCGAACCGTAGTCCACAGCGGACCCGACCGGCGGGCGAAGCCGCGCCACGACAACCGCGCCGCCAGCCGGCCCGGCGGGCCGCGGGAAAGAAAAACCCCCGTTCTCAGCGTCCACTGTCGCCCAACGGCGCCCGTCCGAGCGTCTCGGTAGGTATCAGCGCGCCCGAGTCATGCCTTTTGATCGTTTAACTCAATCACGGGGATCGAGTAAACACGTGGAAACCGAGAACGCTCAACACGCTGGAGCCCGCCCGCCGGCGTCCCGCGCCAGGCGGGGCCTGATCGAGACGGCCTGGCTGCTCCTGATCATGGTGATCGCCACCCTGCTCTTCTTCGCCCGGTACGAGGATCCGCGGCGCATCGCCGGCGGGGACAGCTTCTGGTACATGAGACAGGCATTGATCTTCACCGGGGTGGACCCTGAGACGGCTCGGCTCCAGGCGGCGCAGCAGGTGTGCCGGGACGCGAACCGGTCATTCCGCGCGAGCAAAGAGACGTCGAGGTGCGAGCTGTACACCAGCACCGGCTTCTCGCCCCGGTATGTCGCCATCTTCGACAGCCGGCCGGGCTACCCGATGTTCGCCGCCCCCTTCGTCGCGACCCTGGGGGCGTGGACCGGCATGATGGCCGCGACCCTGGTGCTGGCGCTGATCGCGGCCGTGCTGGCATACCTGGCGGTCTGGCTCGCCAGCGGCCTGCGCCTGGCGGGGGTGTTCGCCGCGGCGATCCTGTTCATCCTGCCGTCGGGCTTCGCCATGACCCGGATGATGACCGAGGGCGGCGTCCTCGGCGGGTATCTCGCCGTCGTGCTCGGCGCCACGCTGCTGTCGCGCGGCCGCCGGCTCGGCCTGCCGATCGTGATCGTCGCGCTGACCTGGCTCTTCCTGGTCCGCTCGGCCAGCGGGATGGCGATGGCCCTGACGTTGCTCGCCGCCGGCGTCGTCACCGCGTTCGGCCGCGGGCACCGGCGGCCGGGCCTGACGATGGGTGCGGTCGGCGTGCTGGCCGTCGCCGCCTGGCAGGCACTCAGCAAGGTGCTGCACCTGCCCGGCCTGAACGACACGATCCAGGACTACGCGACCGGCCACTTCAAGCTGCACGCCGACGTCGCCGACCCGATCGGCTGGCTGATCGAGCGGAACCTCACCTTCTGGCCGGAGCAGCTCGCGGCCGAGGCGGCCGTGCCGACCACCATCGCCGCGCTGGGTTTCGCCGTCGCGGTGCTCCTGCTGCGGATGCGGGTCGCCGCCGTACCGTGGATCTTCACGGGGTTGACCGGGGTGATGATGGTCGTGGCACATCCGATGATCACGCAGTACGACCGCCTGATGGTGCCGCTGTGGCTCCCGGTGGCCTGCGCCTTCGGCTACGCGGCGGCGCTCGCGATCGGTCGCCGGGCACCGGCGGCCGCGGCCCGGCCGGCCGGCGAGCCACCGGCGCGACAAGCCACCCAGGAACCCACCCCGCTGCTTCCTCACCAGGCCGAACGCGTTCCCCGCCGGGTCGAGCACGAACGTGGCCCAGCGGCGCCGGCGCTCCGAATACGGCTGGACATCAACCGGGCTTGAGGTCATACAGTCTGCTTCATGAACGTCATCCGCGGGCACCAGAAGGTGTTCTACCAACTGCTGGGCAGCACCCTGCTGGTGTCGGTCATCAACTTCACGGTCTGGTTCGCGATCACCTTCTACGTCTATCTGCAGACCCGGTCGGTCTTCGCCACCGGCATGGTCGCCGGGATCTTCCTCGTGATGACGGCCACGACCGGCATCTGGTTCGGCAGCCTGGTCGACCACCACGCCAAGAAGACGATGATGCAGGTGTCGGCGGCGGCGTCGTTCGTGCTCTACGGCGTGGCTTTCGCGGTTTACCAGTTCGCACCGCGCGAATCGTTCACCGACCCGACGAGCGTCGCGCTGTGGGCCCTCATCGTGCCGCTGATGGTCGGCGTCATCGCCGGCAACATCCGCACGATCGCGCTGTCGACGCTGGTGACCGTGCTGATCGCGGCGGACACCAGGGACCGGGCCAACGGGCTGGTGGGCACGGCATCGGGCGTGTCGTTCCTGGTGACGTCGGTGATCAGCGGGTTGCTCGTGGCCCTCGGTGGCATGTTCTGGGTGCTGGTCCTGGCGCTGGCGGCGCTCGCCGTCGCGCTGGTGCACCTGGCCCTCGTCCCGGTGCCCGAGCGCTCGGAGGCACCGGTCGCCGCCGACGGGGCCGCGTCCGCCGACGGAGCGACGCCGGCGGTCGCCCCGAAGCACACGGTGGACCTGCGGGGCACCATCCGGGTGGTCGGCGAGGTGCCCGGGCTGGCGGCGCTGATCCTCTTCTCCGCGTTCAACAACTTCCTCGGCGGCGTGTTCATGGCGCTCATGGACGCGTACGGGTTGTCGTTGGTCTCGGTCCAGACCTGGGGACTGCTCTGGGGGGTGATGAGCACGGGTTTCATCATCGGCGGGCTCCTCATCGCCCGGACCGGCCTGGGCCGGAACCCGGTCCGGCTGCTGCTGCTCGTCAACCTCGTGCTGTGGGTCGTGACCATCCTGTTCCCGCTCCGGTCCTCGATCATCCTGCTCTCCGCGGGCATGTACGCGTACATGCTGCTCGTGCCGTACGCGGAGGCCGCCGAGCAGACGATCCTGCAGACGGTCGTGCCCTATGAGCGGCAGGGGCGGGTATTCGGCTTCGCGCAGAGCGTCGAGCAGGCCGCGTCGCCGCTGACCGCGTTCCTGATCTCGCCGATCGCCCAGTTCGTGTTCATCCCGTTCATGACCGACGGCGGGGGCGCGCGGGCGATCGGCGGCTGGTTCGGCACCGGAGCCGACCGCGGCCTCGCGCTCGTCTTCGTGCTGACCGGCGTCATCGGCCTGCTCGCCACCATCCTGGCGCTGGGCAGCGGCCCGTACCGGCGGCTGAGCCACCGCTACCTTGCGGGCCCGGCGCCGGCCGCCGAGCCGGCGACGGCGGAGCCCCGGCAGAGATAGCTCAGGTGCGGTGGTGCTTTTTCACGAAGGTGTAGCCGGGCGCCAGCGGGCTGGCGACCTGCTCGCTCTCGACGGCCCGCTCGTGCAGCGTGAGCTGCTTCTCCGACGGCTGGGCGCCGGGCGGCAGCTTGCGGACGAAGCCGTTGACCCAGTGGTCACGGCGGTCGGTGCCCTCGGCCTCGGGATCCGCATCGGGATCCCCGGGGTACGGGGCCGGCTCGACCAGCGGCGCGTAGAAGAGCATCTCGGCGGATTTCTGGCCGTCGACGGCGGGATAGGTGGGATAACCCGCCGCGTCGACGCTGCCGGGCACCCGGGTGAGGTAACCCTCGCGGATGAGTTGGTCAACGGCGTTGCGGAGCAGGAAGGACCCGCGGGCTCCCCGGCCGAGCCCGCACAGCGCGGCAAGGCCCGACTCGGCGAGCACGGCGCTGCCGTCGGAGAAGACGCGGCCCTGCTTGCGCACCGCGTGCATCACCTGCCCCCGGTTCGACGTGGTCACGTTGAACTCGCGGGTGACGACCCTCGGGTCGTACTCGTGGAAGTAGTCGACGCCGTCGACCCGCATCGGCTCTTCCAGGGGCGCGGTGCGCACGACGACCTCGTCCTTGGTCGACTGCCACACGACGGTGACGAGCACGCCGGGCCGCAGCTCCGCCGGCCAGGTGATGTCGCCGAACTGCCACTCGACGTCCTGCGACAGGGAGGTCTCGAAGACCTGCCGGGTGGGCGTGAGACCGTGGTCACGGTGCTCCAGCACGAGCGCGATGCGCTCCCGGTGGCGCAGAACCTCGACGCACTCTTCCGGTACGGCGCAGACGCCGCCGTCGAGATCGGCCTGCCACAGAGCGAATCGACGGGTCACCTTCGTCATGATCCACCTCCGTGTTCCCCAGCGCGAACCGAACATACCTCGCCGCTTAGGCTCCGCCGCCGAGCTCGGCCTCACCCCGGACGGGGCTCACGCGTGAATGAGCCCATCGCCTGATCCCGGCGCGTCAGCTGTCGGGCGTGAGCCGGAAGATCCGGATCTCGCGGCCCTCGGCGCGCTCGGCGTACGCCGCGTAGCCCGGCCAGATCCGCTGCACCACGGCCCAGAGGCGGTCCCGCTCGGCGCCGGTGGTCAGCGTCGCGCGCACCCCGAACTCTCGTTCGCCGAGGGTGACCCGGGCGTTCGGCTGCGCGATCAGGTTCGCCGACCAGGCCGGATGGCTCGGCTGGCCCCAGTTCGAGCCGACCACGACGTAGCCGTCCCCGTCGGTGGCGTACAGCAGCGGTTGGGTGCGGGGCAGGCCCGACTTACGGCCGGTCGTGGTGATCAGCAGCGACGGCAGCGCGTGCCGGCCGACGACCGACCAGCGTCCTCCGGTGAGCCGGTACAGCCGGCGGTCCAGCGGGGTCAGCAGGCGGCCGAGGGTGGCGAACCAGCGCTGGTTGCCCAGGCGCCGCAGCAGGGCGGTGTATCGCGACATCGGATCAGTATCACTATCGCGGCGCCGGCCAGGCCCGCAGGTTGGCCTCGACCCGGTTACGACCGCCGCGCTTGGCCGCGTACAGGGCCGCGTCGGCGGTCGCCAGCGCCTGTGCCTGGGTGACCATCCGATCGGCGACCGTCATGCCGACGCTGACCGTCACCGGCGTGTCGCCGGTCAGCGGCGACCAGTCGTGCTCGGCCACCGCGCGCCGCAGCTCCTCGACCCGCCGCACGGCCTGCGCCGCACCCTCCCCGGTCAGCACGACCAGGAACTCCTCGCCGCCGAGCCGGGCGGCGAAGCCCGGCACCGCGGCCGCGCCCAGCAGGCCGGCGATCCGCATCAGCACCTGGTCGCCGACGTCGTGCGACCAGGTGTCGTTGATCAGCTTGAAGTGATCCAGGTCGACCATCGCCACGGTCACCGGCGTGCCGGGAGCCGCCGCGAGCAGGCCGGGCAGGTGTTCGTCGACGAACCGGCGGTTGCCAAGGCCGGTCAGCGGGTCGAGCAGAGCCTGCTCCCGGAAGCGGTCCGCGTCGCGGCGGGCCTCGGCGGTCTCGAACATCGCGTGCCGGGTGCGCGCCTGCGCCTCCCGCTGCTCGGAGACCAGCACCTGCGAAGCCTCGTGGAACCGCTTGTAGGTGGTGAAGGCGAGGTCGAACCGGCCCCGGGCGGCGTGCAGTTCGGCCTGCTCCTGCAGCACCCGCACGCCGATGCCGGCCAGCTCGCGCTCCCGGCACAGCAGCGCGCACTCGTCGAGGCAGCGCTGGGCGTCCGCGACGTCGCCGCGATGCCGGTGTGCCACCGTCAGCGTCAGCAGGTATTCCGCGAGCGCGTCGGCGTCGTCCATGCCGGAGAAGGCGTGGTCCTGCACGTTCGCCTCGGCGGTGAGGACGGCGTCGGTATGCCGGCCCAGGGCGATCTGGATGCGGGCCAGCGTGTCCACGGCGTCCGGGGTGAGCCGCTGCCCGGCCCGGTCGGTCGCCGACCGCAGCCGCCGCATGGTGTCCCAGGCCTGCTCGGCGTGCCCGGCGACGTAGTCGGCGTAGGCGAAGTTGTTGAGCACCACGAGCAGCATCTCGGTGTCGCCGGCGGCCAGGGCGACCCGTTCGGCCTGCCGGTAGCGCTCGCGGAACGCCGACACGGAACCGTCCATGGCCAGGTCGTCCGCGAGCTTCACGAGCAGCACGGCACGCATCCGCGGTGGGCTGTCGTCGTCGAGGAAGCCCACCGCGAGCACGGCGTGTTCCAGCCCGGTGGCGGTGTCGCCGAGGTTGTCGTAGATCGCCGACAGCTGCTGGTGGCTGCGGGCCAGCAGCGTACGGTGACCACGCTCGGCGGCCCAGCTGTTGACGGCCCAGCACATCCGCGCCGACAACGCGAGGTCGCCGCCGCGCCGGTGCATGTTGGCTTGGATCAGCCGGGCGCGTACCACCGAGGCCTCATCGCCCTGCGCGGCGGCAGCCAGCTCGAGCTGCTGCGCCCGGGCCAGGATGTGCCCGATGTCCGCGCCGAAGCGGTCCTCCAGCGAACCCAGCTCGGCGGCCAGATCAGCTGGACTGCTCATGTCAGCCATTATCGGCACCGGGAAACCGGGATCCGAGCGATCCGCCGAAGTGCCGCCACCGTCCACGGATACGCCGGGTCGGCGTGCAACATGCGCAGGGCCGGGCCGACCACCGGATCACCGTGCGCGCGGTACCAGGCCGGAACCGCGGCGCCGGGGCGGGTGAACCACGCGCGCAGCGCGCTGATGAGCATCAGGAACTGCCGCCGGACAGCACCGCGACTTCGCCCGCGGCGCTGCCAACCGGGGCGGGCTGGCGGCAGCAGCCGGGCGGCCGAGTGCCGGAACCATCGGGGGCCGGCGAGCGACTATCCCGGTGAGTAGGAGCTGGTCCTCGACGATACGGAGCACAACGCATGGGAGCCGATGCCCGCCCTCCGGCACCACGAGCCGCCGGCTCCCGGTACTGCCGGAGCGTGCGGCGTCGCACCGCGATCCCGGGCACCCGGCTGACGGCCCGCCACGTCGGCGGTCGAATCGTCGTGCTGCCCCGGCTCGCGCCCCGGCCCCCGGCGCGGAAGGTGTCGCGCGCCGGCCCGGTGACAGTCACGGTCGCGGTGGCGGCGCTGATCGTCTGCGTGACGCTCCTGCTCAACGGCGTCGAGGTCGCGCCGCCGCGGGCCGAGGGCCCGTGCCCGGCGCGAACCTCGGTCACCGCGGTCGCGGGCGGGCACAGCCTGCAGGTCCGCCGCGAGCAGACCGACGACTTCACCGCCCTCGTTCATCTGTGCGCCAGCTCTTCCCTGGGGCCGGTCCGGAGCTGGTCGATCGGCGTGGACGCGCCCGCGCGAGCGGCCGCTTCGGTGGCCGGTCCGGTGGCCGGGACAGTGGCCGGTCCGTTGGCCGGGACGGTGGCCGTCCAGCGGCTCGGTGACCGGCTCGCGCTGGCCATAGCCCCGATGGCGGCCGACCGGCGCGCCACCCTGACCGTCACGACCGTGCCCCGGACCGGACCGCCGATCACGTTCCTCGTCGACGTGGCCGTCGGCTGAGACACGGCCTTCTCCCGGGCTGCATCCGGGCCTCCTCCCGGGGCTGCATCCGGGCCTTCTCCCGGGCTGCATCCGGGCTACGTCCAGGCCTTCTCCCAGGCTATGTCCGGGCCGCGACCGCCCGGCGCCGTCTGGACACGTACAGGTAGCCGGCGCCCGCCGCGAGGACCACGCCCAGCCCGATGAGCGCGATGGGCATGCCGTCGGCGGCGCCGCCGGACCCGGCCGCCGGCGCCACGGCGACCGTGGGAGCGGAAGCGGAAGCGGGCGGCGCGGCCTCGGGAGCGGAGGCCGCGGCGGACGGTGCGGCATCGGCTGCCGGCGCGGACGGGTCGGCGACGGTGAAGGTGTACTTGCCCTGCACGGTGTGCCCGTCGACGGACACCACGCGGTATGCGACCTGGTATGCGCCGTTGCCGAGCGCCTGGTCGAGCGTCACCGTCGCGGACTTGGCCTTGATGGTGGGCGCGGACGCGGGGATGGGCCGTTTCGCGGCGTCGCTGACCACGATGGTGGTGAAGTCGGGGTTGAGGCGCTGCAGGAAGGCGAGGGTCACCGCCGTGGGTGCCTTGCGCAGCACGGCGTTGCGGTCCGGCTTGGCGGAGACGAGCTGGTTGTGGGCCAGGGCCGGGCCGGCGGGCAACAGCACCACACAGACCGCGGCGAGGACGAGCAGGAGTCTTCTCATGCCAGCTCCTGCTCGCCGATCCAGCCGCCCTCGGCGCAGCCGGGCGGAATCGCGAAGACGGCGGAGCCGATCGGGGTTATCCATTCGTTCAACAGGTCCTTGTCGGCGAGGCGTTGCTGGATGGGCAGGAACTGACGGACGATGTCACGCTGATAGGCGGCGAAGATCAACCCGCTGTCGGGGTGACCGGCCGCGTTCGGCGCGCCGTCATAGTTGTACGGCCGGCGCAGGATCTTCAGCGCCGGATCGCTCACGTGCGCGCGGGTGACGTGCGAGTAGTCCGGCATCACCGGCAGCCCGGACGCGTCGAGGGCGGTGAAGTCCGGCTCGTCGTGCTCGTGCCGCCCGCTCAGCGGCGCGCCGGCGGCCATCGTACGGCCGACGGCGTTCTCCTTGTCGGCGACGCTGAGCAGGTCCCACTTCTCGATCTCGGCGCGGATGCGGCGCACCACCAGCGTGGAGGAACCGTCCGGGTTCCAGACCGCGGCGTCGAGCACCGCGTCGCGCGGATTGGCGGTGCCGTCGAGCTGGCCGAGCAGGTTGCGCTGGGTGTGCGTCGGCGCCTGCACTCCGGGGCTGCGCCGGAAGCCCTGCTGCACCCAGCGGACTGCCGCGAACGGACGCGCGTCCTTGATCAGCATGCGCTGGGTGTGCGCGACGGTCAGCGGGTCGTCGGCGCAGACCTGCAGCAGCAGGTCGCCGCCGGACCACCGGGGCTCCAGGCGGTCGATGGGAAACTTCGGCAGCTCGGCGACGGGCACCGCCAGCCCGGCCGCCCGGTAGAGGCCCGGGCCGAAGCCGAAGGTGACGGTGAGCCGGGCGGGCAGCGACGCCAGGTCCGCCTCGGTGTCGCCCAGCGCGGGAATGCCCTGGGTCAGGCGGGCGGCGTCGTCGGTCAGCAGGCGCAGCAACCGGCCCAGCGCGCGCCGGTCCGTGCCGGCCGGGAGGGTGAAGGCGACGAACGCGGCGTGCGCGGGTGGGTCCTGGCTCACCCCGGCCTGGCGCGGACCGTGGAACGCCACGGTGGCCGTACCGGTGTCAAGGGCCGCGGCGGCGGCGACCGGGACCGGGGTGTCCCGGCCGGCGGCGGCGACGGCACCGGCGCCGGCCGCCGCGCCGAGACCGGCGACCGCACCCCCGGCGAGCAGGCGGCGCCTGCTCACCGCGACAGGCCGGGCGGTCACGGCGCGGCGCTTGCCATCGGCGACATCGGCATGCCGGAGGCGGGCATCGACATGCCCGGGTCGTAGCTCTCGCCCGCCCCGGCGAACGGCTTGGCGATCGCGGTGAACGGCAGCGTGGTGCCGTCGCCCAGCTTCAGGGTGAACGGCACCTGGTCGCCGGCCTCGATGGCGGCGCTCGGATTCATCAGCATCAGGTGGTCGCCGCCCGGGCCCAGCTCATGGGTGGACTTGGCCTTGATGACGAAACCGCCCTCCTTGGGCTGCATCACCATCTTGCCTTCCTTGGTGGTCATCTCGTGCAGCTCCATCGGCGACGCCGTGGATTCGGCGCCGACCACGGTGATGTCGGCGCCGGTGTCGTTGACGAGAATGGCGAACGCGGCGGTCATCGTCCCGGCCTTCGCGGCCTTCACCCACGGGTCCTTGACGGTCAGCGTCGCGGCGACCGCGCCCGCGGACGGCGTGGCGGCGGGGGTGCCGCCGCTCGCGGCGCTGCTGTCACCGCAACCGGTGAGGCCGAGGGTGCTCAGCGCACCGGCGAGCGCGAACGCCGCGAGCGCCCGTCGTCGAGTGCCGCCGGCCAGGGTGTTCTGCATCGTGTTCCCGCCTCCATCGTGGGTGTCGATGCGTTGGTCGCGGAGCGGGGCGGCGAAGTTCCCGGTGGCCGCCGGTGTTTCGTCCGCGCGAGGGCACTTGAACCATTCCGGCAGCGGGCCCGTACCTGGTCACAGACGTCCTACGAGAGGAAACCGCAGGCCATGCCGGAGCACGAACTCACCGCGCTCGCGTACGCCGCCGCGCGCGGCGACCGGGATGCCCTGACCAGCCTGATCCGCGCCACCCAGCGTGATCTCATGCGGTTCCTCGGGCCCCTGTCCAGCACCGGGGACGTCGAGGATCTGACGCAGGAGACGTACCTGCGCGCGGTGCGGGCGCTGCCCGACTTCGCCGGGCGCTCCTCGGTGCGGACCTGGCTGTTCGCCATCGGCCGCCGGGTGGCCGCGGACGCCGTACGCCAGGCCACCCGGCGCCCCCGGGTGGCCGTCCTGCCCGACTGGCAGCCAGCCGCCGACGCCGCCGCCTCGTCCGGTCACGCCCGGTTCGAGGAACAGCACGCGCTCAACGACCTGCTCGCCGGCCTCGCCCCGGAGCGGCGGGAGGCCTTCGTCGCGACCCAGCTCGCCGGGCTGTCGTACGCCGAGGCCGCGGAGGTCTGCGGCTGCCCGGTCGGCACCATCCGCTCCCGCGTGGCCCGCGCCCGCGAGGACCTCGTGGCCGCGATGCGCGACGGCCGGTCCGCCGGTCACGCCGCAGGCTGAGCCCGCCCGACGGCGTCATCGGCCGGCGGTTCGGCGGGCGACCAGCAGATATCGCTCCGCGTCGTCGGTGTAGGTGGTGTGCTCCAGCGCCAGCCCTACGGCCCGCAGGTCGGCGACCAACTCGTCGTGGCCGAACGGCCAGTATGCGAGCCGCTCCTGGTGGGTGGTGACGGCGACGACGCCGGCTCCACGATCGGACTCGCCATCGGCTCCACCACCGGCTCCACAATCGGTTTCGCCACCGGCTCCACCACCGGCTCCACCACCGGCTCCGCCATCGGTTTCGCCATCGGTTTCGCCATCGGTTTCGCCATCGGCGAAGAGTGCGACAGCCACGTCGACGTGGTCCGGCCGCTCGGCGGAGTCGGACAGATCCCAGCTGTACAGCACCAGTCCCGTGCGGCCCGCGCGCCGGGTCAGGCTGTCGGCCACCCGCAGCCCCGGGCCCTGTGCCCGGACCAGGTCCCAGTTGCGCGACGTCAGCGCCAGCACGCCGCCCGCGCTCAGCACACCGGCCATGGCGGACAATGCGGCGCGGCGTGGGCCCGACGGTCCAACATGGGCGATGGAGTTGCCGACGCAGAAGACCGCGTCGAACGGCTCCCGCCAGCCCTGCCGGCCGAGCGCCGTCCAATCGCAGGTGACCGCCGGGAGATCGACGTTGCGCTCGGCGGCCAGCGCCCGCGTCCGCTCCACCATGGCCGGACTGAGGTCGGCGGCGACCGCAGCGAAACCGCGCAGCGCCAGCCCGACGGCGAGCTGTCCGGTGCCGGCAGCGCAGTCGAGGACCCGGCCGCCGGCCGGGAGGTGGTCGACGACGCTCGCGAACGCGTCGGCGGCGCCCTCGGGAGTCAGCAGCGGCTCGGGCACCAGCCACTCGTACACGTCGGCCAGCGTGTCGTAGGCGACGGGTGAGGTGGTCACCACACCAACGATAGGGGGCGTTCCGCCCACGTTCCGCGCGTTGCGGGCCGGCCGGCCATGCGGGCCCAGGGCCACGCGGAGCGGTCGCGCGGGCGGTCGCGCGGGCGGGTCAGAGGACGGCGGCGACGGCCAGCAACAGCGCCGAGATGCCGACCGCGAGCAGGCCGATCCGGATCACGGCCGCGTCGGTCAGGATCGCCAGCAGCTGGGCGCGTCCCGGCTCCGGGCGGTGCGGCAGTTGCGCGGCCCGGCCGGAATGCCAGTCGGTCCGCGGGAAGTCCGCCAGGACACTCGTGTCGTTTCCCATCGTCGTCTCCTCGGCTCGGCAGCGCCTTCCGCCGCGATGAGAACGACTATTCCGCCCGGCCGGCCCTCGCCGCATCGCCACTGAGCGGGGTTCCTCGGGCCGCCCCCTCCGACGAAAGTCGTAGCGGCCACCGTGCCGACCTGCCCCTGAGACAGATGATCCCGGCCCGAGCGGGCCGCCGGCCCGGGATTAGCCTGTCCGGAGTCGATGACGGAGGCGGTTTCATGCGGTACGCGGCGATCGGGGACAGCTTCAGCGAAGGCGTCGGTGACGAACTGCCGGACGGTTCGGTGCGGGGCTGGACGGATCTGGTCGCCGCCGGGCTCAGCGCCGGACTGGCCGACCGGGGCGAGCGCCTGGAGTATGCCAACCTGGCCATCCGGGGCCGGCTGCTGCGACCCATCGTCACCACCCAGCTCGACGCCGTCCTCGCCCTGCAGCCGGCCGCCGACCTGATCACCTTCAACGGCGGCGGCAACGACATGATGCGCCCGGGGGTCGACCTGGCCGACCTGGTCGCGATGATCGAGCAGGCCATCCGGCGGTGCGCCGAAGCGGGCGTACGCCTGGTGGTGCTCAGCGGCGCGGACCCCACCGGGCAGCTGCCGTTCGGCCGGACGATCCGGCGCCGTGGCGACTATCTCACCGCGGCGACCGCCGAGGTCTGCGCCCTGCACGACGTGACCATGGTCAATGTCTTCGACGACGAGGAGATCCGCGACCACCGGTACTGGTCCCCGGACCGGCTGCACCTCAACAGCGTCGGCCACCGGCGGGTCGCCGATCTGGTGCTGCACGCGCTGGGCTTCGGGGAATTCCCCGGTCCGGCCGCGCCCGGGGCCGCGGGGCGGCGCCGGATCGCGGACAACGTCCGTTACTACGGGGAGCACGTCCTGCCCTGGATCCAGCGCCGGCTGCGCGGCCGCTCGTCGGGTGACGACCGGAACCCCAAGCACGCCCGGTGGGAGCTCATCGAGCCGCCCACCCAGAGCCCGCTGCGCTGAGCCGTCACGGCACCGCGCCCGCCTCGGTCTCCTCGACCGCCGCCGCGTGGCGGCGGGCCTCGGTCACGGCAGCCATCAGCCGGTCCCATTCCGGATCCGGACGGAACGGCCCGACCGGCAGACCCGCGCCTACCCGGGCCCAGGTGTATTCCCACCAGGCCGCGACCCGCACCGGCCACAACCCCACCCGTACGGCGCCGGCGAGGAAGCAGCGGTGCACCAGCAGCGTGGCGGCGAGGATCTCCGGCTCCAGCTCCAGGTGAGGATCGTCGATCGCCCGGCCGAGCGCCCGCACGTCGCGGTGCATCTCCGAGTACGCGATCAGGTTCGGCATCGAGGGGACCGTCATCTCGGCCCCCTTCTCCAGCATGTCGGCCGCGTAGGCGGGCATGAAGACGACGTCGTCGACGGTGATGATCAGCGGCAGCTCCTCGTGCCCGCGGCGAACCCCGAGCTCGACGCCCGGCCGGCCGTCGGGCGCGAGGATCAGGTCGTGGTTCAGCACGTCGCCCGCCGCCAGGCGGACGGCGTCACCGATCGCCGGCACCCGCGCGACCAGCACACCGGTCTCGATCGAGACCTCGGTGCCGGGCACCTCATCCACCAGCCGCGCGAGTTCCTCAACGTCCATGACCCGGTTATACCCAACGGTCGCGAACCCACCACCGCCGGTAGGGCGGAATCCGGCTGTCGCGGTGGGCGCTACCGGGCCATCGGCCCGGCGCCCAGGACGTCCGTGATCTGTTCGACCACGACGGTCAGGCCCGCTCGTAGCCCAGGACCTGGGTAATCTGTTCGACCACGGCCGTCAGGCCTGCTCGTAGCCCAGGACCTGGGTGATCTGTTCGACCGCGGCGGTGAGGCCCTGCTCGTAGCCCATCCCGATCAGCTGGTCCATCGCGCCGGCGGTCGGGAAGGTCGTCACGATCACCATCCGGGTGGCGCCGCCGGGGCGCTCCTCGATCCCGACCCGGACGAGCAAGGCCGGGATGCCGGGATCACCGAGCTCGAGCTCCAATCCGTACGGCGCGGTCACGGCCAGCACCCGCCACCAGCCGGGCGACCGCTCGCCGTCCGGTCCGGTCACGAAGTACGAGACCTTTCCGCCCGGCCGCAGGTCGTGCTCGACCACGGTGGCCGGGTGGGTCGGCGGGCCCCACCACCGTTCGAGCCGGCGCGGATCCGCCCAGAGCTGCCAGACCCCGGCGGCGGTGGCGGCGAACTCCGCCGTGAGGGTCATCGTGCGAGCCTCGGGATCCTTGTGGACGCTGGTGACGGTCATGCGGGGTCTCCCGGGTTCGGATCCTCGGCGAGGATCGCGCCGAATCGGTCCAGCCGGTCACGCCAGACCACCTCAAGCTGGTCGAGCAACCGCGCGGCCCGCCGAACGGTGTCGACGTTGCCGGTGACGAGCTGCTCGCGGCCGCTCCGGCGCTTGGTGACGAGCGCGGCCCGCTCCAGCACGGCGACATGCTTCTGGACCGCCGCGAACGTCATCGGATAGAGCCGGGACAGCGCCGAGACCGAGTATTCATCGCGCAGGGTCCGCACCACGATGTCGCGCCGGGTGCCGTCGGCAAGCGCGTGGAACACGTCATCCAGCGCGCGCCGCTCGACCTCATCTACAACCATGTGGTAGTACGTTACCAGGCGAAGCCGAAGAGAAAGAGGCGCCATGAGACTGATCCTGATGGAATTCCTGTCCCTGGACGGCGTGACACAGGGCCCCGGGTCGCCGGACGAGGACACCAGCGACGGGTTCACCGGGGGCGGCTGGTTCGTCCCGCACCTGGACGACGCGTTCCTGCGGACGATCACCGGCTGGGTACGGGAGGCGGACGGCTTCCTGTTCGGCCGGCGAACGTACGAGAACTTCGCCCGGGACTGGCCAAAAGCGACCAACCCGGACGACGAGGTCGCCCGGCAGCTCAACGGCCGCCCCAAGTACGTGGCCTCGCGAACCCTGCGCACCGGCGACTGGGCACCGACAACCGTGCTGTCCGGCGACGTCGCGGCCCAGGTCAGCGACCTCAAGCGGCAGCCCGGCCGGGAGCTGCAGATCCACGGCAGCGCCCGGCTGGCGCAATCGCTGCTGGCCGCGGGGCTGATCGACGAGCTACGGCTGATCATCGCCCCGGTGGTGGTAGGCACGGGTCGCCGACTGTTCCCCGACGGCGGCACGCCGGCCGGCCTGCGACTGATGCGCAACGAGTCGACACCTGGCGGACTCGCGATCCACATCTACGAACCAGCCGGGCCACCGGCGACGGGCACTTACGACATTGACGACCGGCGCTGATCGACCGACATCGGGGCATGCCGGCCGCCGTCCCACAAGGCCACGTGGACGAACCCGCGGCGCGGCACGGCACGGCGGCACGGCACGGCGGGACGGCGACCCGGCTGGCTCCACTCCGCCACGGCATATCGTCGGCCATCGCTGGGCAGCACGGGGCTCAACCGGAGCATCCCCGCCGGAAATACCGGTATAACTCCTGCGACTCGGGCACTTGGCGGTGGGCATCGAGGGGATTCGCGAAATCTCCAAAGAGGCCAGAAATCGCCAAGATCTCCGCGCAGCGCCCTCGTTGAGCGCTTTGTCGGTGATGCCCCGAGGGGCCGGGGACGCCGTCTGGTTTCGGGGATCGAATGCGTCGCTCGCGAAAGCGCGCAGTCAGTCCGATTGCCTCGCCACGTCCTCCGATGAAAGCGTCTTTGACCGGATCGCGGGCGCCGATCCCGGCCGGTGCGTCAACCTTCCGACAGGCTCGCTGCGGTTCCTTGCGGCTCGCAGTCAAAGCCCACATGCTGCGGCAGAGACAACCGTCTCACGGAGCTATGCCGCATGCATGGTGAGCCGAGAGCGAACCCCGTCCGAACGTACGCGAATGGGCGGGATGAGGTTGAACGTAATACGGCTCGGTTGAATAGGTGAACCCGTCACCGCAGCCACGGGATGGAACGGTCGAGCAGGCCCCGCTCGCGGAGCTCTCGGCGCAGCGGGATGTCTTGGTCGACATAGCCGTCCCCCTTCACACCCCAGTAGTTGAGGTTGTCGGGTGCTTCGCCGAGCAGTTGCCGCTGCACCGGGGTGCGGTTGTTCCACCACTGGCTGGTTCGGTCGATCGGCATGTCGTCCAAGGGACGGATCCACCGGTAGGTGTAACCGACGAAGAGGATTTTCCGCGTCACCACGCTCGTGTTGGGCGAGCGAGAATGCCAGAGGCGACGATCGAAGATGAAGGCGTCACCGGGGTTGGCGGTGACCTCCATCGCGCCGCGCGGAGGCTCGTGTGGCTGCGAAGTGTCCGCCGGGCGGTCGAGACTGTTGCTCAGGTGGCTTCCCGGAATCACCATCGTGGCGCCCCGGCCGACGCGCGACAGATCGGACAGAACATAGCCGACCTTGAGCGAGAACATGGGCCGCGGCTGGGCGGGGTCCATGGTCTCCGGATCGGAATTCTGCCGGTAGCCGTCCTGATGCCAGCCCCAGGTCGGCGGTTCGTCGTCCGGCGTGGGCGGGGTGACATCCAGGTGGTTGTGGTGGGTGTAGATGTTCCAGCCGGCGATCCCCCACATGTACGGGAAGACGGTCGGAACGGTGAGCAGGTCACCGAATGCCTCGTCGCGCGGCAGAAAACCGAGCATGTGGAGTGCGCCGTTGTCTCGCACCCGGCCGGCGGACCGCTCCTCGGCATAGACCCGGTCGACCGCCGCTTCAAGGCGCTCGCGCTGCCCCTCGCTCAGCGCGCCACGGACGAGCGTGAGGCCGCGCTCAAGAAACTCGGCTCGCTGCTCGGACGTAATGGGTTCATACCCGCTCAGTGTTGCGACGTGACCATTGGATCGCACGGCTGGACTCGATTCACTGTAGACATCGTCGGGTTGCTACTAAGAAGACGCGCTTGACGCCTTCCGTGTTGCATGGCGACGGTCAGAATTTCAGCGATCGGCCAAAATTATCGTTGAGTAAGTCATCGCGTACGGAATGTAGAACACGACCTGCGGTCGCTCCGGATTGCCTCCTTGACAATGTTCGATACGATATTCCAGCGGGAACATTTTCACTGTTTTCATGACGGTCTTGATACCTGCGTGTGGCGAATACCCTTCGACGCATGACGCAGGGGGAATGCGCACCAAAGAAGCGTCATAGGATTTGGTGTCCGGAAAATTGGCGGACGCGACCTCCGCCGATGGCTGGGTGAATTCAACCTCGGGCAACGGGGCGTCGTCGCGCTCCGGCGACGGAGCACTCCGCCACGCCAACCCGGCGGCAGCCGGGCAGCCGGGCAGCCGGGCAGCCGGGCAGCCGGGCAGCCGGGCAGCCGGGCAGCCGGGCAGCCGGGCAGCCGGGCAGCCGGGCAGCCGGGCAGCCGGGCAGCCGGGCAGCCGGGCAGCCGGGCAGCCGGGCAGCCGGGCAGCCGGGCAGCCGGGCAGCCGGGCAGCCGGGCAGCCGAATGACATCGCGCTGCGGCGACCAACGTCCATCCGATGCCGAGAGCCGGACGGACGACGGTCGCGGCGCTGCCGCCGGCAGGCGATCCTGGCATTTGCGCAGGGCTGCTCGACGGCACCCGAGTCATCGTCCAGCTGGCGGTCGACAATCAGATCGGCCGCTCGACCGGCTACGCCTACCCGCACGAGGGCCTCGCGAGCCGGCCGCCCACGCGCCAGGATCGGAATCGGGGTATTGCGGATCGACTGCGGGCCAAACGACCGAGGCCTATCAAATAGACCGATCGGTTTCGGATGAAAGCGATCCAACAGGATCGGACGCCCCAGACAGAGGCGCGCGGCGCCTCAGAGGCGCGCGGCGTCCTGGCGGAGCAGGATCGTCCGGATCTCGCGGGTCTGGTCGCTGTCATATCGATCGAGCAGGTGGTCGAGCTCGGCACGGTCGGCCGCGGTGACGAAGGTCGCCAGCTCGGCACTGAGCCGGCGGTGGGCCAGCCGCCGGGTGCGGAGGTGGGACAGGCTGGTGCGGGCGTCACGGATCTTGGCCGCGAGCTGCATGGCACTTTCCTTACTTGATGGAGAGACTTGAACGGAGAGACTTGACTTGAGAGCCACTTAAAGCGCTTTAAGGTGAGTCTACCCGCCACCCCGGCGGATGCCTACGTGATGGCGGACACCGGGGCGGGTGTGATCGGGCCGCAACCAGGGAACATCGGCGGGGTGCGCCATTACTCCGTGCGACTCGACTCGCCGACGAGCACCGCCTCCGGCACCGTGGCTGTCTACGGTCACTTCGGCCGGCCTGTTGTCGTCTTCCCCACCGAGCAGGGGCAGGCCTGGGAGTTCGCGGACCATGGCATGGTCGCCGCGGTCGAGGATCTGCTCGACGCCGGCCGGGTGAAGCTGTACTGCGTCGACTCCTTCGACGCTGCCACCTGGTCGGCCGACTACCTTCCGCTGGAGGAGCGCGCCCGCCGGCACGCCTCGTATGAGTCCTGGATCGTGGACGTGGTGGTGCCGCACGTGCGGGCCGACTCCGGTGCGGGTGTCGAGCTCGCCACGGCCGGATGCTCGATGGGCGCCTTCCACGCCTTGAACTTCGCCTTCAAGCGGGCCGACCTGTTCCCGCTGGCCCTGTGCTTCTCCGGCAACTACGAGCCGGCCGCTTGGCGCAGTTGGGGCGAGCGCGGCGACGCCGTCTACTTCAACAGCCCGGTCGACTACATCGCCAACCTGCACGGCGACCACCTGGAGTGGCTGCGTTCGCGGGTCTCGGCGCTGCTGGTCTGCGGCCAGGGGCAGTGGGAGGACACCACCGGCTCGCTGGACGCGACCCGGCGGATGGCGCACCTGCTCGCCACCCAGGGCCTGCGGCACGAGCTCGACCTGTGGGGACCCGACGTCCCGCACGACTGGCCGTCCTGGCGCGCGCAGTTCGCGCACCACCTCCCGCGCTTCTGCTGACGCCACGCCACGTCCGCTGAACGCCACGCCACGCCACGCCGGCTCAACGCCGACGCCACGCCAACGCCGCGCCGCGCCGCGCCGGCTCAACGCTGACGTCGCGTCCGCTGAGATCGAAGCCGAAACGTCGACGGACGGATGTCGACCTCTGGCCGTTTCGCCCCCACCGCGGGACCGCCAGACGGGGTACGGTCGCCGAGCCCCACCCGTGTCCTCACACCTCAGGAGACCTCAAGATGCGCCGGATCCTCGCCGCTGTCGCCCTCGCGGCGACCCTGCTCGCCACCGCGGCCTGCAGTTCGGACGACGATCAGCCGGGGCCGGCCGGCGGCGGCACCAAGGTCAGCGTCGGCGTCATCCCGATCGTCGACGTCGCCCCGCTCTACCTGGGCCGGGAGCGGGGCTTCTTCAGCAGCCGGGGCATCGATCTCTCCCTGGCGCTGGAGCAGAGCGGTGCCACGATCATCAAGGCCGTGCTGGCGGGCAAATACCAGTTCGGCTTCAGCAACGTGACCTCGCTGATGGCGGCGAAGTCCGACGGCGCCCCGCTCAAGGCCGTGGCCAACGGGTGCGCCTCGACCGGGCGCCCGGGCCGCGACTTCTCGGCGATCGTCGTGGCCGACGGCAGTCCGATCCGGTCGGCGAAGGATCTCGCGGGCAAGCGGGTCGCGATCAACGCCCTGAAGAACCTGGGCGACACCACCGTGCGGCAGTCGGTGCGCCGGGACAAGGGCGACCCGACCAACATTCAGTTCCAGGCGATGCCCTTCTCCAGCATGCCCGCCGCGCTGCAGAGCCATCAGATCGACGCGGCCTGGGTGGTCGAACCGCAGCTCTCCGAGGTGCTCACCCAGGGCGGTCAGGTGGTCGCGTCGAACTTTGTGGACACGGCCCCGGACCTGACCCTGGCGCTGTACTTCACCGGTATGCCGCTGATCGACAAGGATCCCGACCTGGTGAAGCGCTTCGCCGACGCGGTCAACGAGTCGCTGGAGTACGCCGCCGGCCACCCGGAGGAGGTCCGGGCGACCGTCGGCACGTACACGAAGATCAACGACGTGGTCCGGAGCGCGATGATCCTGCCGAGCTGGCCGCACGACGTCAACCGGGCCTCCGTGGAGCGGTTGGCCGCGCTCGGCCGGCAGGACGGCATCCTCACGAAGCCGCCTGCCCTGGACGAGCTGCTGCCCTGATCAGCCTGCGGGGGGCGCGCCCGCGGCCGGGCTGATCCCGTACCTGACCGAGGTCGACGCGATCAGCGTGCCCGGCCGCATCCCGTCCATCGGCGCGGAGAGCCGTTTCCGCTCGCCGATGGACAGCTCGCGAGGGTCGCGCGGCAGGTCCGCGAGGAAGTCGTCGTTCGGCGACTGCCAGTCGGCGTCTCGGTCGCACGGGTCCTCGTACCAGTCCCCGCACCGCGCCCGCAGCTCCGTCGGCGGCCGCACGGACTGCTCGATCCCGGCCTTGCGGCTGCTCTCCGCGGTGCCGACCGGGATACCAAGTGATGCCGTAGCGCCAGGAGCGGACGCTGCCGAGTTCGGCGACGTAGTCGTCGCGTGCCTCCCAGGCCACCAGGAACGTCTCCGCCACGAGGTCCTCGGCGACCGCGGCTCCGGCCTGCCGGGCCAGGTAGCGCCACAATCCGCCGGCGTGCTCGTCGAACACGGCGGCGAACCGGTCCGCTGCCCCCGTACCGGTGAGCCCCGTACCGGTGAGCACTGGCCGCACCTCCGTGCCGGTGATTCTCATACCGGGTATTGCCATCAGCGCCCGCCCGCGTTCACGGTAACCGCCGCACGCTGGCACACTCGACGGGTGGGCAACGGGGAGCTGGAGAGTCGCAGCCTCGTCGACCTCGCCCTCGATCGGCTCAGCCGGCAGATCCTCAGCGGCGATATCGATCCCGGCGAGCGGCTCGTCGAGGAGCAGCTCACCCGCAGGCTGGGCATCAGCCGGGCACCGCTGCGCGAGGCGCTGCGGCTCCTGGCCCAGCAGGGGCTCGTCGAGCACATCCCGCGCCGCGGCGTCCGGGTCGCCACCCTCTCCGACGACGACGTCCGCGAGCTGTATGAGGTGCGCGACGTCCTGGAGCGGCACGCCGTCGGCTCGATCCGGCCGGGCGCGGATCTGTCCGGGCTGCACGCCGCGCTCGAGGTCATGAGCAAGGCGACCGAGGCGGGCGACCGGCTGGCCATCGCCGACGCGCACCGCCGCTTCCACGTCGAGGTGGTCGCGCTGGGCGGCAACCGCCAGCTCTGCACGCTGTACGAGTCAGTGCTGGTCCGCCTGCAGCTCTACATGGCGGTCAACCTGCGCCGGGAGGCGGAGGTGGCGGAGCCGTCGGACGGCGTGCACCGGCACGAGCACCTGCTCGCCGCCGTCGCCCAGGGTGACCCCAAAAGCATCATCGCCGCCCTGAACGGGCACGGCGCCCGCACCTATCTGACCTAGATCACCTTAGGAAATCAGCCCGTTACACGACGTGGAGTCGGCCGAAACGAAACGGTCGACAATCGACAGAATGAACGATGTCTTCCGGCGCATCCGGGAACGCGGCGACGACGGGGTCTGGATCAGCACCGTCGACGAGGCGGACCTGCGGGCCCGCGCCGCCACCGTTCCCGCCGACCTGCCGCTGTCCGGGCTGACCTTCGCGGTCAAGGACAACATCGACGTCGCCGGGATGGCGACCACCGCGGCCTGCCCCGACTTCGCCTACCTGCCGCGCGACACGGCCCCCGTGGTGCGGCGGCTGCTCGACGCCGGCGCGCTGCTGGTCGGCAAGACCAATCTGGACCAGTTCGCCACCGGCCTGACCGGCGCCCGGTCGCCGTACGGCACGCCGGAGAGCGTCTTCGGCGGCGGCCTGATCTCCGGCGGGTCCAGTTCCGGCTCGGCCGTCGCCGTGGCCGCCGGGCTCGTCGACTTCGCGCTCGGCACCGACACCGCCGGCTCCGGCCGGGTGCCCGCCGCGCTCAACGGCATCGTCGGCGTCAAGCCGACCCGGGGCCTGCTCAGCACGCTGGGGGTGGTGCCGGCCTGCCGCTCGCTGGACTGCGTCTCGATCTTCGCCCCGACCGTCGGGCGGGCCGCGGCGGTGCTGCGGGTCGCGCGTGGACTGGCCGATGGGGACCCCTGGGGGCGTACCGGATCAAGGCCGGCGCCGGACACGCTGCGCCTTGCCACCGCCCGCTCGCTCGATTTCTTCGGCGACGCCGGGCAGGAGAAGGCGTTCGCGGCCGGGCTCGACCGCTTGCCGGGCGAGCGGAGCGAGATCGACATCGCGCCCCTGCTGGAGGCCGGCGACCTGCTCTACCGCGGGCCGTGGGTGGCCGAGCGGCTGGCCGATCTCGGCGTCTTCCTGGCCGAGCATCCCGATTCGGTGCTGCCGGTGACCCGGCAGGTGCTGGAGAGCGGACGGCGGTTCACCGCGGTGGACGCCTGGCGGGGTGTGCACCGGCTCCGGGAGTTACAGGCCTGGACGGACCGGCTCTGGGACACCGTCGACGTGCTGGTGCTGCCGACGATCGGGACCACCTACACCCACGACGAGATCGCCGAGGACCCGATCGGCCGGAACCTGAACCTGGGCCGCTACACCCAGTTCGCGAACCTGCTCGACCTCGCCGCGGTGACGATCCCGAACGGCTGCACCGCCGACGGCCGCCCGGCGAGCCTCACCCTGCTCGGCCCCGCCTTCAGCGACGACACCCTGGTCGGCCTGGCCGAGCTGATCACGAACGGGAATGACCTCATGACGATCGCCGTCGTCGGGCTCCACCTGAGCGGCGAACCCCGCAACCACGAACTGACCGAACGGCGGGCGACCCTGCTCGGCGCGACCACAACCGCACCCTGCTACCGGCTCTACCGGCTGCCGTCCGGCGTACCCGGTCTGGTCCGGGACGACAGCGGCGCCGCGATCGACCTCGAACTCTGGCAATTGCCGGCCGCCGAGGTCGGCGGTCTGCTCGCCGGCATCGCCGCCCCGCTGTCGCTCGGCCGGATCGCGCTGGCCGACGGCACCGAGGCGACCGGCTTCCTCTGCGAGGCCTACGCGGTCGGCGCAGCCCAGGACATCACCGCCGGCGGCGGCTGGCGGGCACACCGTTCCGCATCGGAAAGGCAGGACGCATGACGGCGATCATCGGCCCGGTCAAGGCCACCCCCTATCTCTGGCCCTACGACGGCTCGGTGCCGGTCGAGCGCACCGCGCTGATCTGCATCGACTGGCAAACCGACTTCTGCGGCCCCGGCGGCTACGTCGAGGCGATGGGCTACGACATCGCGCTCACCCGGGCCGGGCTGCCGGCCACCGCTCGCCTGCTCGCCCACGCCCGCGGCCTGGGCATGCTCGTCGTGCACACCCGCGAGGGCCACGACCCCGACCTGTCCGACCTGCCCGCCAACAAGCGGTGGCGCTCGGCGCAGATCGGCGCGGAGATCGGCGGTCAGGGGCCGTGCGGCCGGATCCTGGTCAAGGGCGAGCCGGGCTGGGAGATCGTGCCCGAGGTCGCCCCGGTGGCCGGCGAGGTGATCGTCGACAAGCCCGGCAAGGGTGCGTTCTACGCCACGAATCTCGACCTCGTCCTGCGTACCCATGGGATCACGCATTTGATCCTGACCGGGATCACCACCGACGTCTGCGTGCACACGACCATGCGGGAGGCCAACGACCGCGGCTACGAATGCCTGATCCTCTCCGACTGCACCGGCGCGACGGACCCCGGCAACCACGCGGCGGCGCTGCACATGGTCACCATGCAGGGCGGGGTCTTCGGGTGCGTCGCTACCTCCGACGACGTCATCGCCGCGACGGAGGGCTGAGCCGTGCCGACCGTCGAAGCGACTCCCTCCCCCTTCACCTTCGCGCCGGAGAGCACGGCGCTGCTGGTCATCGACATGCAGCGGGACTTCCTCGAGCCGGGCGGCTTCGGCGAGAGCCTGGGCAACGACGTCTCGCAGCTGCGCCGCACCATCGCCCCGCTGGCCGCGTTCCTGACCGTCTGGCGCGGCGCCGGCCTCCCGGTGATCCACACCAGGGAAGGCCACCTGCCCGATCTGTCCGACTGTCCACCCACGAAACTCGCCCGCGGCAAGATCGGTCAGCAGGGACCGAAAGGCCGCATCCTGATCCGCGGCGAATACGGCCACGACATCATCGACGAGCTGCAGCCGGCCCCCGGCGAGGCGGTCGTCGACAAGCCCGGCAAGGGCGCCTTCTACGCCACCGAGTTGCAGGACCTGCTCGACAAGGGTGGCATCCGCAGCCTGCTGGTCGCGGGCGTGACGACCGAGGTGTGCGTGCACACGACGGTCCGCGAGGCCAACGACCGGGGTTACGAGTGCCTCGTGCTCGCCGACTGCGTCGGCTCCTACTTCCCCGAGTTCCAGCGCGTCGGGCTGGAGATGATCGCCGCCCAGGGCGGCATCTTCGGCTGGGTCGCGGATTCCACATCCGTCACTCTTGAGGAGCGGCCATGAAACTCCCCTATTGGGTACGCGGTGACACCAACGCGTTCTTCGGCTTCGGCGTCAACGTCCTCGTCAACGTGCTCACCCTGACCGGCCTCTGCGTCGGCGTCATCGGGATGGACCCGGGCGACGTCTTCGGCGTCATCCTGCCCGCGCTGGGCATCGCCCTGGTGCTCGGCAACATGTACTACACCTACCTGGCGCGCCGGCTGGCGATCAAGGAGAACCGGTCCGACGTCACCGCGATGCCGTACGGGCCCAGCGTCCCGCACATGTTCATCGTCATCTTCGTCATCATGTTGCCGATCTACCTGCGCACCAAGGACCCGATCCAGGCCTGGACGGCCGGCATCGCGTGGGCGTTCATCATCGGCGTCATCGTGCTGATCGGCGCGTTCGTCGGCCCGTACATCCGCAAGTACGCGCCCCGCGCCGCCCTGCTCGGCACCCTGGCCGGCATCTCCATCACCTTCATCTCGATGAACCCGGCCGGGCAGATGTGGAAGGCCGCCTGGATCGCGCTGCCGGTCTTCGGCCTGCTGCTCATCGGCCTGCTCACCGACGTCAAGCTGCCCTTCAACCTGCCGATCGGCCTGGTCGCCCTGCTGGGCGGCAGCGCGATCGGCTGGATCGGCGGCGCCATGTCGGTGCCGGACGTGACCGCCGCCGCCAAGGACATCGCGTTCGCCTTCCCGCACCTGAAGGTCGATCTGCTCTTCGACGGGCTGCGCGACATGGCGCCGCTGCTGGCCACGGCGATCCCGCTGGGCGTCTACAACTTCACCGAGGCGATGACCAACGTGGAGAGCGCGGCCACCGCCGGCGACCGCTACAACCTGCGCAGCGTGCTGCTCGCCGACGGCGGCGGCGCGGTCATCGGCTCGATGCTCGGCTCGCCGTTCCCGCCGGCCGTCTACGTCGGGCACCCCGGCTGGAAGGCGGCCGGCGGCCGGACCGGCTACTCGATGGCGACCGGCGTGGTGATCGCGCTGCTCTGCTTCTTCGGGATGTTCGGCCTGCTCGGCACGATCTTCCCGACCGCCGCGATCGTGCCGATCCTGCTCTACATCGGCCTGCTCATCGGTGCGCAAGCGTTCCAGGCCACCCCGCGGGCGCACGCCGCGGCCGTGGTCGCCGCCCTGATCCCGAACATCGCCAGCTGGGCCACCGGGCAGATGGACAACGTGCTGTCGGCGGCCGGCACCACCGCGGCGGACGTCGGCATCGGCACGCTGGCCGGCGCCGGGGTGGTCTACGACGGCCTGAAGACGCTGGGCTCCGGGGCGATCCTGGCCGGCCTGGTGCTGGGCGCGATCGTCGCGTTCATCATCGACAAGCGCTTCTGGCACGCGGCGGTCTTCTCCGGCGTGGGCGCGGTGCTGACCTTCGTCGGCCTGATCCACGCGGAGAAGGTGCAGTGGAACGCCGACGGCCAGGTCAGCCTCGGCTATCTGCTGCTCACCGTGGTCTGCGTGCTGTTCGCGCTGACCAGGCCCGCGCCCCGGGAGCCGGACGCCGAGGAGCTCGCGCTCGAACGCCTGCACGAGGGCGGAACCGAGGTCGCACCTCGCGAGAAGACCAGCGCGGCCGCCTGAGCGGAACCATCGGCGAGCGGCGGCCCGGCGCACGTGCCGGGCCGCCGTACCCCTGATCAGGAGGTGTCATGCAGCTCAACCGGCCGGACGTCGTTGCCGAGGTGACCGCGGCTTTCACGGACTACGAGGAAGCGCTGACGGCCGACGACGCGGACCGCATCGTCGCGTTCTTCGCCCCGGCCGCGGTCCGCTTCGGGGTCGCGGACCAGCAGGTCGGCCTGGACGAACAACGGGCCTGGCGGCGGGCCCAGCCGCCGCTGCCGCCGGGGCGCCGGCTCAAGGACACGATCGTGACCGCGTACGGCAACGACGTGGCGGTGGTCACCACGCTGTTCGGGTATCCGGGCTCGGACGTGCTGGGCCGGCAGTCGCAGACCTGGGTCCGGCTGCCGGCGGGCTGGCGCATCGTGACGGCGCATGTCAGCCACCCGCAATAAACTGGCGAGATCCTGAGACAGAGAGAAGGCATCGCCATGGCCAAGCCCGTGCTGCAGCCCGGACCGGATCACCCCATCACCGTCACGCCGAACCCGGCGCGGATCGTCGTCACGGTGGCCGGCAAGGTCGTCGCCGACACCACCCGGGCCCTCACCCTGCAGGAGTCCACCTACCCGGCGGTGCAGTACATCCCGATCGACGATGTCGACCGGTCGCTGCTGGAGCGCACCGAGACCAGCACCTACTGCCCCTACAAGGGGGACGCGAGCTACTACTCGATCCCCGGCGGCGGCGAGCGCTCGACGGACGCGATCTGGGTCTACGAGCACCCCCACGACGCGGTCAAGGAGATCAAGGACCACGTCTCGTTCTACCCGGACCGGGTCGACAGCATCGACATCCGGGATTGATCTCAGGCAGCCCGATGCCGTGCCGATGAGTGGGGGCGCGGAATCCCTCAAGCCGGGGCCCCGCCCGGCGATGAGGCCTCCTGATCGGTGGTCGTCCCGGCCACGGATGCGGAAGGGGGCACGCCATGACCAGCACCAGACTCGTGGAGAAGCGCCCCGCCGACCTCGCCGGCGAGCTGCTCGAGAAGGCCGAGGCATACCGGCTGGCGGGCGACTACCGGACCGGTTCCGGGGTGGCCCGCCAGGCCGCGGCGCTCGCCGAGACCGCGGGTGACCGCATCGGTCAGGCCCGGGCGCTGCGCTCGCTGGCCAACCAGCTCCTGCGCCTCGGCGAGCTGGAGGACGCGGTGACCGCCTGCCGCGAGGCGATCGCCGTGCTGGAGACGGCCAACGACGACCCGGGCATCTGCGAGGTGCTGACCGTGCAGGCCATGCCGCTCAACGAGCTGGGCATGCACGAGGAGGCGCTGGACGTCCTGGCCCGTGGCCGCGACATCGCCCAGCGGCTCGGCGACCGCGACCTGCTCTACTGGGTGCACAACCGCATCGGCGTCGTGCACGGCAGCATGGGCAACCGTGAGCTGAGCAACGACTACTTCATGCGCGCCCTGACCATGGTCGACGGCTTGGACGCCGAGGCGAGGTTCTGCATCCTCAACAACCTCGGGGACAACGCGGTCTACCGGGTGATCCAGCTGCGTGCCGAGGGCGACCCGGACGGCGCCGAGGAGGCCCTGCGCGGCGCGCTCGGCTATGTCGACGAGGCACTCGGGCTGGCCCGGGCCGCGGGAAACCCGTTCCGGGAGTGCATCTGCCTGGACAACTACGGCATGCTGCGGGCCCTCGCCGGCGACTTCGCCGCGGCCGACCCGATGATCGAGGAATCGCGGGTCATCGCGGTCAGCCAGGGCTACCGGTCCCTGGAGTCGACCGCGCTGCAGCACCAGGCACACATCCGGCTCATGCGGGGCGAGTGCGCCGCCGCGATCGAGGGTTTGCTGGAAGCGCTGGACCGGGCCGTGCAGGCCGGCGAGAAGCCGATGGTCATGGAGATCCGCCGGGAGCTGGCCGGCGCGTACGAGCAGGTCGGCGACTTCGCCGCGGCGCTCGGGCACTTCCGCGCGTTCCACGCCCTGGAGCGCGAGGCGCTCAACGACGTCGCCGCGGCCCGCGCCCGGATGGCGGTGCACCACTTCGAGCTCGACAACGCCCGGCTGGAGACGGACAACGCCCGGCTCGAGACGGAACTGCACCGGGTACGCAGTGCCGAGTTGGAGGCGGCCAACCTGAGCTGGCGGCGGCAGGCGTCCGAGGACGCGCTGACCGGCCTGCCCAACCGGCGCTTCGTGGACCTGCGGCTGCCGGAGCTCGCCGCGGCTGCCGGTCCGCTCTGTGTCGTGATCGCCGATGTCGACCTGTTCAAGGGGGTCAACGACCGCTTCGGGCACTTCGTCGGCGACGAGGTGCTGCGGCAGATCGCCGCCCTGCTCCGGGACAACGTCCGCGACAACGACCTGGTCGCCCGGTACGGCGGCGAGGAGTTCCTGATCGCCCTCGACGGGCTGGGCCTGGCGGACGCCCAGATCCGCTGCGAGCTGCTCCGGGCGCGGGTGGCCGGCTATCCGTGGGAGCTGCTGCAGCCCGGGCTGTCCGTGACGATCAGCATGGGGGTCGCGGTGGTGCACCCGGGTGGCGACCTGCCGGCCGCGATGACGCTGGCCGACCAGCGCCTGTACACCGCCAAGCACAACGGCCGGAACCGGGTCGGCGCGGACTGAGCCCGGCGCTGATCCCCGCGCCGGCCCTGGCTTGAGTCTCCCGCCGGGGGAGACCGCAGAGTGGAGCCCATGGAACTCCTCTCGATCGGGGAACTGGCCCGGCGGACCGGACTGACGGTCAAGACCGTCCGGTTCTACGCCGACCGCGGCATCGTGCCGCCGGCCGACCGCAGCCCCGCGGGCTACCGGCGTTACCACCCCGACGCGGTCGCCCGGCTGGAACTGGTTCGCACGCTGCGCGAACTGGGCCTGGACCTGGACACCATCCGCCGGGTCGCCGACCGGGAGAGCACCCTGGCCGAGGTGGCCGCCGCGCACACCGAGGCCCTGGACGTGCGGATCCGCACGCTGCGACTGCGCCGCGCGGTGCTGTCGGCGGCGGCGCGGTACGGATCGACCCCGAAAGAGGTACAGCAGATGCGCGAACTGGCCGAGCTCTCGGCACGCGAACGCCGCGCCCTGATCGACGACTTCCTCGCCCAGGTCTTCGGTGACCTGGACGGCTTCGACGGCATCGCCCGCTCGCTGACCCCGGAGCTGCCCGACGACCCCGAGCCCGCCCAGATCGAGGCGTGGATCGAGCTGGCCGGGCTGGCCCGGGACCCGGCGTTCCGGGACGGCCTGCGGCTGCTGGCCGAGCGGCACGCCGCCGACCGCGACCCCACCGTCCTGCGCCGGGACCCCGTGGCGCTGGTCCGGGACGAGGCCGGACCGGCGCTGGCGGCCGGGCTCGACCCGGCGTCGGCCCAGGCCGGACCGGTCGTCGCCGCCGTGCTGGCCCGCTACCCGGTACGGGACCGGCTGGTGGCGCAGCTGGAGGCGGCCCGTGACCCCCGCCGCGAGCGCTA
The DNA here is from genome assembly GCF_003947245.1 of Actinoplanes sp. ATCC 53533. Classification (NCBI taxonomy): domain Bacteria; kingdom Bacillati; phylum Actinomycetota; class Actinomycetes; order Micromonosporales; family Micromonosporaceae; genus Actinoplanes; species Actinoplanes sp. ATCC 53533. The sequence continues at coordinate 71,694 of NZ_QHHV01000099.1, forward strand.
TCTGGAGCTGCTCTCGGTGGTCAACGGGTGGCCCGCCCCGGAGAGCCTGGCCCCGGTGCTCGGCTGGTTCCTCGCCGCGCTGCGATCCCGCTGACCGCCGTGGCGGAGCGGTCCTTTCGGTCGGCTGACCGACACCGGAGGCCCGAGGTATCAGGTGCCCGGCCACGGCGCTCTGCTTCCACGGATACGGACGAGGGGGACGTGTCCCCGCCGCCCGCCCCTAACCGGGCGGGCGGCGGCTCGCAAGTTCGTCACGATCCGTCACCGCAGCGGCACGGGCTGCCGGTGACTGGGGGTGACCGCCGGGCGTCTGCCATCATGGCCGGATGGTTGTGACAAGGGTCCGCGTGACCAGGGTCGTCCGGGCCGCCGTGGCCGTGTGTGCCCTCGCCGCTTTCGCCGGGTGTTCGGACGACTCACCCGATCCCGACGGCACCACCATCGGTGTCGACGCCATGCGTAACGCGCTGCTCAAGGCCGCCGAGGTCGGCCCGACCTGGAAGACGCCGCCGGAGTCGGCGGCGCCGAACCAGCTCGTCAGCATCTGCGGCGCGGACACCGCGCCGGCCGGCATCCCGGGCAACCCGCAACTGGTCTCGGCGCCGCTCTCCGACGAGGGCACCGAGGGTGTGCAGAGCCTCACCCAACATGCCCTGGTCTACGAGGACGCCATTTCCGCCGCGACCGCGCTCGCCACACTGCGCACCATCGCCGACGCCTGCCCGCCGAGCGTTTCGAAGCCCGCGAAGACCGGTGACCGGTACGAGCCCGCGTACACGGAGACCGCCGCGACGGCCCCGCTGGAGGAGGGCGGCTGGATCGGCTTCGTCACCACCCGCAACAAGCAGTACGACAAGGCGCACGCCGCCACCGCCGACGTGGCCGTCGCCGCCCTCGCCCGGGGCAACGTGGTGCTGGTCGACCAGTACGCGATCTACCGGCTCGGCAAGTCGGACGCGAGCGCCAACCCGCAGTTCTCCGCCGACTGGCAGAAGCTGGTCGGCACGACCCTCAACCGGGTCGGCGGTCAGTAGCGGTCAGCGGGCGCGTCTCTCGGCCATCATCGCCAGCGTCCGCGCCACCCGCCGGGCCCGGGTCTCCGCCGCCTTCGCGCCGGTGATCTGCAGGACGTGCCAGCTCTTGTTGCTGAACGACATGCCGTCCCAGAACGCCTTCGCGCCCGGGTCGGTTTCGAGCGCCGCCGCGAGATCGGCCGGCACCTCCACCTCGCGCACGGCGGTGTCCAGGACGACCTCCACCTCCAGCACCTCGCCGGCCGCGATGCCGGCGGCGGCCCGGCGCTCCGCGCTGACGCCGAGCCAGTAGTCGCCGCCCATCCTGGCGATCGAACTGCGCCACTCGAAGCCGTTGACGGTCACGACCACCTTGGGCCGGCCGCCGCCGCCGAGCGCGGCCACGACCTCGTCGTCGACCTGAAACCCGGCGGTGTTCCCACCCGTCGACCGCAGCTCGCCACGAAACCTCATGAGCAGGGAATCTACCCGCTCAGGGCACGGGTTCAAGGTCCCGCTCCGGTTCGGTGGGGGCCGCGGTGTCGGGGACCCCGGTCAGCCGGCCCGGCCACCACACCCACCGGCCCAGGTCCAGGTTGAGGGCGGTGACCAGCACCGAGCGGACGACCAGGGTGTCCAGCAGCACGCCGAACGCGACCGCGAAACCGATCTCGGCGAACGCCACCAGCGGCAGGCTGCCCAGGGCGGCGAAGGTGCCCGCCAGCACGATGCCGGCCGAGGTGATCACGCCGCCGGTCGCGGCGAGGCCGATCAGCGCGCCGCGCCGGGTGCCGTGCCGGTGGGCCTCCTCGCGGACCCGGGTCATCAGAAAGATGTTGTAGTCGATGCCCAGGGCGACCAGGAAGACGAACACGTACAGCGGGAAGGAGGTGTCCTCGCCGGCGAAGCCGAAGACGTGCCGGAAGACCAGCGCGCTGACGCCCAGGGCCGCGCCGAACGACAGCACGACCGTGGCGATCAGCATCAGCGGGGCGACGACGGCGCGCAGCAGCACCCCGAGGATCACCAGCACGACGAGCAGGACCAGCGGGATGATCAGCCGGTTGTCGTGGTCGTTGGCCTCGTTGATGTCCAGCGTCATGGCGGTCAGGCCACCCACCTGCGCGCCGCCGACCGGATGCACGGCTTCGCGGAGCCGCTTGATGGTCGCCATCGCGGCGTCGCTGTCCGGCGGGTCGGTGAGCACACCCTCGATCAGCGCCAAGTCGCCCTTGACCACGGGCTCACCGGCCGCGCTGATGCCCGGCGTACCGGCGACGGCCGACCGGATGGCCGCGGCCGAACCGGCCTGGCCGATCACCACGACCGGCTGGCCCTGCCCGGCCGCGAAGTGCCGGGCGAGCGCCTCCTCGCCGGTGACCGACGACGGCTTGTCGACGAACTGCTCGGCCTGGGACATGCCGTTCGCCTCGAGCTGCACCAGGCCCAGCGACATCGCGCCGAGCACCGCGGCGGTGGTGATCCAGACGAGCCGCGGCCGCCGCGCGATCCGGGCGCCGAGCCGGGAGTAGAAGCCGGTGGCGGTCGGATCGGCCGTGCCCTCGGCCGGGCGGACCGGCCAGAACAGCCAGCGGCCGAAGATCACCAGCAGCGCGGGCAGCAGGGTGATCATGGCGAGCAGGCCGACCACGATGCCCAGGGCGGAGACCGGGCCGAGCCCGCTGGTCGAGTTCACCTCGGCGAGCGTCAGGCAGGACATGCCCACGGCCACCGTGGCCGCGCTGGCGATGATCGCCGGGCCCGCGCGGTGCAGGGCGAGCGCCATCGCCTCGTGCCGGTCGTGGTGCCGGCGCAACTCCTCGCGGTAGCGGGCGACGAGCAGCAGCGCGTAGTCGGTGCCCGCGCCGAAGACGAGCACGGTCAGGATGCCCGCGCTCTGCGCGTTCACCACCAGCCCCGCGTTCTTGGCCAGCAGGTAGATGACGGCCTGCGAGGTGGTCAGCGCGACGCCCGCGGAGATGATCGGCAGCAGCCAGAGCACCGGACTGCGGTACGTGATCAGCAGAATGATCGCCACGATCGCCAGCGTCGTGTAGAGCAGGGTGCCGTCGATGCCCTCGAAGGCCTCGGCGCTGTCCGCGGCGGTGGCGGCCGGCCCGGCGAAGTGGATGCTGAGCCCGGCGGTCCCCGTGCCCGTGGTGGCCTTCAGCTCGTCGACGACCTCGACGATCTTCTGCCAGCCGTCCGCGTCCACCTTGATCGGCACGATGGTCTGCAGCGCCTGGCCGTCCTTGGCCGGCACGGGGCCGGCGATGTCACCGGTGACCCCGGCGACCCGGCCCATCGCGGCGGCGTCCTGGGTGGCCTTGGCGGTGTCGGCCGGGGTGATGCCGGCGGCGCGTTCATAGACGATGACCGCGGGCGCGATGTCGTCGGACTGGAAGTTGGCCTGGAGCTCGGAGACCTTGGTGGCCTCGGCGCCGCCGGGCAGCCAGGCGGCGTTGTCGTTCTTCTGGACGTCGGTCAGCTTCCCCGCCATCGGTGCGGCGATCATGAGCACCGCGACCCAGAGGGCCAGCACGATCCACTTGCTCCAGCGTCCGCACACCAGCTTGGCCATCTCTGGACTCCCCGCGTCGTCGACCTGGGCGAGCGTAGGCCCGCCGGATCACCGGTCAAAGCAGAAAAACGACAGCTCAGGGTTATCTCGGGGTCGATATCGGATGATCGGCCAGCGGTATATCGGTTTCCCGGCCGGTGCGGACTCCCTAACCTGATCGAGGACATCGCGATTCGAGGGGAGACTGCCGTGCGCTACCGCACCGTCGTCATCGTTCCCTCGTCGCTCTTCGAGCTGATCCTCGTGTCCGGCGTGCCCAGCCCCGGCTGCGCCGCCGGTGCTGGACGTTCCTGACCGCTGACGTTCCTCGCGGTCGGGTGGGCGCCGTCCCCGAACGGATCGATCGAAGGACCACGACCATGCGTGTCCGCAATCTCGGCATCCTCGCGCACGTCGATGCCGGCAAGACCACCCTGACCGAACGGATCCTGTACGTCACCGGCGCCACCTACAAACAGGGCGCGGTGGACAGCGGGACGACCATCACCGACTTCGACCCGCAGGAGCGTGACCGTGGCATCACGATCTTCGCCGCGGCCGTCAGCTGCGACTGGGCCGGCCACCGGCTCAACCTGATCGACACCCCGGGACACGTCGACTTCAGCGACGAGGTCGAGCGTTCCCTGCGGGTGCTCGACGGAGCCGTCGCCGTCTTCGACGCCGTCGCGGGCGTGGAGCCGCAGAGCGAGTCCGTGTGGCGCCAGGCCGACCGGTACGGCGTACCCCGGATCGCGTTCGTCAACAAGCTGGACCGCCCCGGCGCGGACCTGGACGCGGCCGTGGCCTCGATCCGGGACCGGCTGGACGTGATCCCGCTGGTGGTGCAGGTGCCGATCGGCCGCGAGGCGGACTTCACCGGCGTCGTCGACCTGGTCGGCATGCGGGCGCTGACCTGGACGGACGGGGTCCTGACCGAGCAGCCGGCGACGGATGCCGGCGCCCGGGCCGCCCGGCTGCGGCTGGAGGAGGCCGTGGCCGAGCTGCACCCGGACGTGCTGGACGAACTCGGGGCCGTGTCGGACGGCACGCTGCGCCGGGCGCTGCGGGAGCTGACCCACTCCGGCGCCGCGGTGGTCGTGCTCTGCGGCGCGGCGTACCGGAACCGGGGTGTCGAACCGCTGCTCGACGCGGTGGTGCAATACCTGCCGGCGCCGACCGGCGAGGCGGCCGGCGCGCTGGCGGCGCTGGTGTTCAAGGTGCACACCGCACCAACCGGACGGCTCACCTACCTGCGGATGTATCAGGGAACGCTGCACAAGGGGGACATCGTGTGGGACGCGGGCGCGGGCCGGTCCGAACGGGTCAGCCGGATCCTGCGCGTGCAGGCCGACCGGCACACCGAGGTCGACCGGGCGGTGGCCGGCGACATCGTCGCCGTGGTCGGCGTCAAGGCGGCGCGAACCGGGACGACGCTGAGCACCCGGGCGGCCCCGGTCCGGCTCGAAGCGCCGGGCACCGCCGAACCGGTGGTGTCCGTCGCGGTCGAGGCGAAGCGGTCGGCCGACACCCAGCGGCTGGCGGTGGCGCTGGCCGGGCTGGTCGAGGAGGACCCGTCGCTGGCCCTGCGCGCCGATCCCGAGACCGGGCAGACCCTGCTGCCCGGCCTGGGCGAACTGCACCTGGAGGTGGCCGTGGAGAAGCTGCGGCTGGCGAACGGGCTCGCGGTGAGCGTGGGACGGCCGCAGGTCGCCTACCGGGAAACCGTCGTGCGCGGGGTGTCCGGGCTGCTCTACCGGCACGTCAAGCAGGAGGGCGGCGCCGGCCAGTTCGCCCACGTCGTGCTCGACGTGGCACCGCTGGCCGGTGACGGCTTCGAGTTCCGGTCCACCGTCACCGGTGGCAGGGTGCCGCGCGAGTACGTCCGGGCGGTCGAGGCCGGCTGCCGGGACGCCCTCGCGGCCGGTCCGCTGGGCGGGCACCGTGTGGTCGGGGTGCGGGTCACCCTCGCCGACGGCGCGACCCACCCGAAGGACTCCTCGGAACAGGCGTTCCGCACGGCGGGCCGGCTCGGCCTGCGGGCAGCGCTGCGGGCGGCGACAATGACGCTGCTCGAACCGGTCGTGGAGGTCACGGTGGCGGCGCCGGAGGAGTCGCTGGGCGCGGTGCTCGGCGACCTGGCCGCCCGGCGCGGCCAGGTGACCGGCTCAACCGGCCGGGCGGTGACGGCGGTGGTGCCGCTGGCCGAGCTGTTCGGGTACGTGACTCAGTTGCGTAGCCGGACCCGCGGCCGGGGCAGCTGCACGACGCGCCCGGCGGGCTACCAGCCGGCCGCGTAGGTGCCGGCGCGAAGGGCCCTCGCCCCGCTTGGGCGGGGGCCCTTGTCGTCAGCAACCTGCCGTCACTCCGGCTCGGTTGCGGGGCGCTGAGGGCCCCGCCTGCCCGGTCACCGGCGGCGAGCGCGGCCTCGGTGATGAACCAGACCCGGATACGGCATTGCTTGACATTTCCGCATCAAGTTCCTCTCAGGGTGAGCTCGTAGTGGCGAGTTCGGCGAAGGGGGCGGAAGCCGAGGTGGCTGCGGGCCGCGAGCAGGTCCGGGTCGTCCTCGGCGGCGGCTTCGATCTCGTTGACGTGCGGGTGGAGCTCACGCAGTCGCTGGATCAGGGCGGCGTTGACCCAGGGGCCCAGCCGCCGTCCGCGATGGCCGGGGAGCACGACCGGCCCGTACTGGCGGGCGCGGGGCCGGGAAAGCGCGCCGACGACCGCCATGGCGTAGGCCGCCAGGACGCCGTCCGCGGCCGCGGCGGTCAGCACGGTGTCGCCGGGGCGGCTCGGGCCGCGGAGCAGTTCTTCGACCCGGGGCGCGTCGGGGAGGTCGCCGGTCCAGTGGGTCAGGCGGTAGCCGGGGTGCTCGGCGTCGACCAGCTCGCCCAGCCAGGCCCGGTGCACATCGCAGTAGGTGAGCAGGTCCTGGCGCCTGGACCGGGTGTGCCGGAAGCCGTGCCGCAGGCAGAACGCCTCCCCCGGCGAGCCCGCGACCACGTCCGCGACCAGGCGCGGCTCGGCGGTCTGTGCCCGGACGGTGGCCAGCAGCCGGGAGCCGATCCCGCGACGCCGCCACTCCGGCTCCACCTGCAGGCTCAGCTCGGGGGCCGGGGGCTGCGGCGGGTCGGGTCCGAACGGGATGGTTGACCGCAGGCTGGCCAGCCCGGCCACGGAGCCGCGTGGCGCCACGGCCTGCCACCGCGAGACCCCGGGGCGGTCCGGCACCGCCACGATGTCGATCAAGCGTTCGCTCATGGGCACTACGATCGCCCGGGCCGTCCGTGCGGAACAATGCAAGAGATCGAACCGCCGGTTAAGCCACCGGTTATCGTTCGACGCGATCGCGCAAAAGGGGAGAGACGGCCGGGTGGAGCTGCGGGACATCGAGATCTTCCTGACCCTGGCCGAAGAGCTCCACTTCGGGCGTACGGCCGAACGCCTCCGGGTGTCCCAGGCGCGGGTCAGTCAGTCGATCAAACAGCAGGAGCGCCGGATCGGTGGTGCCCTGTTCGAGCGGACCAGCCGCAGTGTGCGGCTCACCCCGCTCGGCGAGCGGCTGCGCGGCCGGCTCGACGCGGGCTACGGCGAGATCTTGGCGGGCATCGAGGAGGCTGCCGCCGCCGCTCGCGGACAGGTCGGCACCCTGACTGTCGGCACCATGGACACCCACCACCAGGAGATCGCGGCCGTCCTCGATCTGTTCCGGCAGCGGCATCCGCAATGCGAGCTGCGCATGCGTGAAATGCTCCCCACCGACCCGTTCGGTGGGCTGCGCGCCGGCCGGGTCGACGTCGGCCTGCTCTGGTTGCCTGTCCGCGAGCCCGACCTCACCGTCGGGCCGGAGGTGTTCACCGAGGCCATGGTGCTGGGTGTCGCCGCCGATCATCCACTGGCCACCCGAGACCGGGTCGAGATGGAGGATCTCGGCGACTACCCGGTGGTGGATGCGGAGGGGCCCATTCCGGACTACGTGTGGGAGGCGCACACCCCGTTCGTGACACCGGCCGGGCGGCCCATCCGGCGCGGCGTCGCCGTGACCACCCTCAACGAGGCCCTCACGGCGATCGGCACCGGCAGCGTCGTATCTCCCATCGGGGTGGACGCGGCCGCCTACCGGCTGCACCGTGACATCACGTTCCTGCCCATCACCGATGGACCGACCCTGCGGTACGCGCCGGTGTGGCGCAGCGCCAATGAGACTCCGCTGGTGCGCGCCTTCGTCCAGGCCGCCGTGGACGCGCGGAGCACCGGATAGCTCGCTCCTAACCGGACTGGGTGTGCAGCCAGCCGCAGTCGGAGCAGATGTCGAAGCCCCGGAACTGGGCCAGCCGGCGCCGCCCGCAGACCGGACACACCACCTGGTAGGTCATGTGGTGGCCGACACCGTGGCCGGCCGGAAAGACCACGGTGAAGAACAGCCGCCGCAGCCAGACCCCGTCGCCGGCGTCGACCGCGACGACCCCGGACCGGCGCCGGATGTCGACCCGGGCCAGCAGCCGGGTGGCGGCGCCCGGTGCCGGCGCGCCCAGCAGCAACGGCGCCACGTCGCCGGGCTTGACCTCCTCGATGCCGGAGATGATCCGGGAGTTCGCGCGTACCCCCTCGGGCCCGAAGCCGCCGGGCGGGCCGACCGGCAGGTCGACGCACCAGCCGGGCCGCGGACCGTAGTCGGACTGGCCGAGCCGGGTGCGCAGCACCGTCCAGAGGCCGAGGTGCTCGGAGCCGATCAGGCCGATCTTGACGTCGGCGCCGCGCTCGTCGTTGAGCCCGAGCAGCACCGGTCCCCACTTGGTGGCCCGGCCGGCGGCCGCGATCGCGGGGCCGACGCCCGGATACAGCACGTCGGCGACGCCCTCGGTGAACCGCCACAGGCCGCCGCGGATGTCGCCGGCGAGCTCGTCGAAGCGGGCCGCCGCCCAGCCGGAGATCCGGCTCGGTTCGGGCCGGGCGGTGAGCGCGGGCCGCCACGGTTGCGGGACCTGCGCGGGCGGCGCGAACCAGGACGGTTCATCGCTCGGTGTGTCACGGGGGCCGTGGCGCATTGACACATGCTGTCACTGCACGGCTACGGTGGCCACCCCACTCACCCGCCGATCGCCGGCCCCGCCGTTGGGCGGCCGCTCGTAGAGTGGCCGCATGCTTACCGACCCCGAGCTGCTCACGGCCGCTGAGCAGCACGCATACCGCCTGCTCGTGCGGCTCGCGGGCGCCGGACCGGACGAGCTCGCCCGGCTCGCCGGCACCTCGGCGCCGGAAGCCACCGCCGTGCTGGAGTCGTTGCGCGCCAAGGGACTCGTCACCCCCGGGCCGACTTTCCACCCGCTGCCGCCGGACGTCGCGCTGGGCGACACCCTGCTGCGCCGGCAGCAGTCGCTGGAGTCGGCGCGGCAGGTGGTCGCGGCGCTCAGCGAGGACTATCGCAGCACCACCCGGCGGCGCAGCGCCGAGCATCTGGTCGAGATCGTCGTCGGCGCGCAGGCGCTGCGGCGGCGGCTGCGCGAGATGCAGGACACCGCGCAGGAGGAGATCCTCTGGTTCTGCCGGGCCAACCCGATCGCCATGCAGGGGCCGGAGAACGCCGAGGAGGGTTCGGCGCTGGCCCGGGGCGTGCGATACCGCGCCATCTACGAGCGGGAACTGCTGGAAAAGCCCGGCGAGCTGGCCAGCATCGTCGAGTCGATCAACGCGGGCGAGGAGTCGCGGACGTTGCCGACGCTGCCCGTACGGCTGGCGATCGCCGACCGCGCCCTGGCCATCTGTCCGCTGGTGCCGGACGAGTCGCGCGGCGTCGGCGAGCCCACCGCCGCGCTGATCCGCTCCAGTGAGCTGCTCGACGCGCTGGTGGCCCTCTTCGAGAGCTACTGGGAGCGCGCCACCCCGGTGCTCGCCGACGCCCCGCGGGCGGAGTTGCTGGAGTCCGAGGTGCTGCTGCTGTCGCTGTTCGTCTCCGGGATGCCGGACAAGTCGATCGCCACCCATCTCGGCGTCAGCAAGCGGACCGTGCAGCGCCGGCTGGACCGCCTGATGGCGCTGGCCGGCGTGGACACCCGCACCGGGCTGGCGTTCCAGGCGGCCCGCCGGGGCTGGCTGTCAGCCCCGGCGGACCTGGTGCCCGGTGCGGAACGGGGTCAGCCGCGACCGTAGGCGCGGATCACCGTCTGCGTCACGGTGTTGCCGGCCCGGTCCTTCGCGGTGACCCGCAGCGACACCGGCGTACGCCCGCCCGGCACCCAGGCGGCGTTGCCGACGGTCGCCGCCTGCCGCCAGCTCGTGCCGTCGTCGGTCGACACCTCCACCCGCAGGGCGGCGAGTTTCGCCGAGAAGCCGAGCTTGAGCAGGTGCGGCAGCGCGGTCCGCGGCGCGTCGTAGCCGACGTGCAGCAGCGGCAGGGTGCCGTCGGCCCCCGAGCGGAACGTCCACTCGGTCTCCGTACGCGTGCCGTAGCTCCAGTCCGCGCCGCCGCGCTGCGTGCTGAGCCGCAGCTTGTAGGCCGCCGTCCCCCGGGTGGTGACCACGTCCTGCCAGGCGTTCGGCAGCTCGGCGAGCACCTTGCCGTCCCGCCAGAGCGTCGCCGCGGCCGGCTCGGGCGCGCCGGCCTGGTAGTGCCCGTCGCCGTCCACGAACTCCGCGACGCGCAGCTTCAGCACCTCACCGGCGCGGGTCGACGCGATGCCGGCGGGCGCCGCCGGCCGGACGACCGGAGCCGCCCAGCTCTCCCGGCTGTCGCCCGGCCGATAGCTCCGCGGCGGCTCGGTGAAGCCACCCTGCAACTGCCCGAAGCTGCTCCACGGGTAGAGGTTGTGCACCCGGTGCTGCCAGACCGAGTCGCCGGCCGACACCCATTCCTGCCGGGTCGACGGGGTCCGCACCGCGCGGGAGGTGTCGTTCCACGAATACGTCTGCCAGGGGCGCCATCCGAACCGCTGCTCCTTCACCCAGTCGAAACCACCGTTGTCGGCGTAACTCGTGGTGATCCGCCTGCTGTTGGCGGCGGTCACCTTGTGCAGGACCCGCTCCGGGATGCGGTCCTTCGACACCTGCAGGACGTCGTAGAGGTACGGGCTCGACCTGGTCAGGGTCAGGTCGATCGACGCGCCCGGCCGGGCCGCGCGGGCGAGCAGCCGCTGCCCGTCGTCGTTCGCCACGGCCAGTGCGATCACCGGCAGTTGCTCGGCGTCGGGCTCATGGACCGTCCACGCCGACCGGTCGGCGGGCCGCACCAGCAGCGCCGCCGCCGCGCCGGCTCGCGCCGCCGCGTCGACCTGCGCCAGTTCGTCCTGGTCGGTCGCGGGGATCAGGACCGCTTTCCCGCGTACGGACCCAGCGCCCCAGGTCGTCAGCGGGAACCGCTTGGTGCCGGAGTACGCGGGCGAGTTGCCGAACAGGTTGACCTCCAGGGGACCGCTGACCCCGGGAACCGTCGTCTGGACCATCGGCGCGACGAGTTGCCAGCGCGACGAGAACTCGAAGCTGCCCTTGCCGACCTTCCTCGTCGGGACGACGTTGACCTGCTGGACGGTGCTGAAGTGCATGACGCCGTGCGAGATGCTCCGGCCCGTGCCGGTGACTCTGTGGACGTAGTAGCTGAGCACCGCCTGCTGCTCGGACGGCTGCGGCGTCTCGATCCGGATCGGCGTGCCCTTGCGCGCGTCGACCAGCACCACGATGTCCCGGTCCACCTTCAGCTCGGGAATCGTGACGTAGGTGGCCTGCTCGTCGAGCGGCGCGCCGTCCTCAAGCAAGGCGTCGAGCAGATACGTGCCCTCCTGCACCTCCCAGGTACGGCCACCGGTGCCGAACCAGCCGAGCACGTCGAAGCGGCTGTCGTCGCCGTGGATGGTCAGCGCCGGCACCGCCGCCGGCGTACCGCGGCGATCGACGGCCCGGACCGTGACGGTGTGCCGGGGGCCGTCCAGGGTCGCGCCGATCGCGGTCGTGACCACGGTGTTCGCCGCGGTGGCCCGGAGCCAGCCGCTGACCTGTCCCTGCTCCTGCTTCGCGAAGTCGACGCTGAGCAGCACGGCCGCGGTGCCGGCGGCCGGAACGGTGACGCTGGGCTTGTCGGTGCTGAAACCGGCCGGGGCGGACAGCGTCAGGGTCACCGGCGTGCTGCCCGCGTTCGTGTACGTCACGGTCTTGCTGGCGACGCTGGGGTTCTCGCCGGTCGCGTGCAGGCCGAAGTCCGCCACGGCCGTGCCGGTCACCTGCTGCGTGGTGGCCCGGGCCAGGTCGACCCGGCCGGCGCCCTGGGCGTACACCGATTGGCCCGCGGCCGTTCTCGCCGTGCTGACCAGCACCTCCTTGAGCTTCGCGGCGGTCCAGTCCGGGTGCCGCTGGGCCAGCAGGGCGGCCGAGCCGGCGACGTGCGGCGTGGCCATCGACGTGCCGGAGGCCGCGGTGTAGCGGTCGTCGACCGGGTCGCCCATGGTCGTGCCGGCCGCGCGGGCCGCCACGATGCCGACGCCCGGCGCGGTGATCTCGGGCTTGAGGCCCAGGTCGCCGAGGCGCGGGCCGCGGCTGGAGAACTCGGCGAGCCGGTCGGCCCGGTCGACCGCGCCGACCGTCAGCGCGCTGGGCGCGGCGCCGGGAGTGCCGACCGTGGAGTCGGCGCCCTCGTTGCCCGCCGCGATGACGAACAGCGCGCCGCTGGCGGCGCTGATCTCGTCCACCGCGACGCTCATCGGGTCGGTGCCGTCGGTGGCGGAACCGCCGAGGCTCAGGTTGACGACCTTGGCGCCGGAGGCCACGGCCCACTGCATGCCCTGGATGATCTCCGACTCGTAGCCGGACCCGCTGTCGTCGAGCACCTTGCCGATCAGCAGTCGCGCGCCGTACGCGACGCCCTTGTGGCTGCCGCCGGAGGCCGCGCCGCTGCCGGCGACCGTGGCGGCGACGTGGGTGCCGTGGCCGAAGCGGTCGACGGTGTCCGGGCTGGCGCTGAAGTTGCGCGCCGCGTCGATCCGGCCGGCCAGGTCGGGGTGGCCGGCGTCGACCCCGGTGTCCAGCACGGCGACCTTGACGCCGCGGCCGTCGAGCCCGGCCTGCCAGGCGGCGGGGGCGCCGATCTGCGCGGTGCTGCGGTCCAGCACCGGCTTGACCTTGCCGTCCAGCCAGATGTGCGGCTCGGCCGACGTCCGCGCGGCCGCGCTCTGCGCCTTCCAGAAGCTCGCCAGGGTGTCCTTGGCCGGCCTGATCGCCGTCGCGCCGATGCTGGTCAGGGCGCGCGCGTCCGAGGTCTTGAGGGCGGCGCCACCCTGGACGATCAACGGCAGCGTGGGTGCGGCCGCGTCGCCGTAGCCCTGTGCGATCAGGCGCTCGACGTCGAACAACTCCGCGTCGAGCCGGCCCGCGTCGACCAGCGGGATCGCGTCGCTGGGCAGCACCCGCAGGCCACCGTCGGTCTCGATGGTGTGGAACGTGATGCCCTGGCGGCCGGGGGCGGGGCGGACCGTCGCCGCGTACCGCTGATCGATCTTGGTGAGATCGACCGCGTCCCCGGTGATCAGGGTGATGGTCGCGGCCGGGGCCGGTGCGGATGCGACTGGGGCGGCCGGGGCGGCCGCCGCGGGGCCGGGTATCGCTGCGGCTCCGATCAGGACGCCGGCGAGCAGACGACTCAGCATGGGGACTCCTTCGCAGCGTGGTTCGCTGCACGCATCATGGAGTCCGGATATTCACCGTCGTGTTACCTGGCGCTGCCGCAGAGCGGACATGGCGCGATGTGGACAGCCGTCAGTCGGCGTCGGCGGGGCCGGCCAGCCCGGCCTGCTCGTCGCGCTCGGCCCACCGCAGCAGCGGGCCCAGGTCGAAGGCCGTGTCGTCGATGCCCGCGTGCAGGTCGCCCAGCTCCGCGAAGCGCGCGGGCACGGTCCGCAGGGTGCAGTCGTCGGGCTCGACGGCGTCGACCTCGTCCCAGCGGATCGGCGTGGAGACCGTCCCCCGCTGGTTGCCCCGCACCGAATACGCGCTGGCGATGGTGTGGTCGCGGGCGTTCTGGTTGTAGTCGACGAACAGCTTGGTGGGGTCGCGGTCCTTGCGCCACCACGTGGTCGTCACCTCCGGCGACCGCCGCTCCACCTCGCGGGCGAAGGCCAGCGCCGCCCGGCGCACGTCGCCGAAGCCGTGCTCGGGGGCGATCCGCACGTAGATGTGCAGGCCCCGGCCGCCGGAAGTCTTCGGATAGCCGGTGATGCCGAGCTCGTCGAGGACCTCGTGGGCCACGTGCGCGACCCGGCGCACGGTGTCGAAGCCGCACTCGGGCATCGGGTCCAGGTCGATGCGCCACTCGTCCGGCTTCTCGGTGTCGGCTCGCCGCGAATTCCACGGGTGGAACTCGACCGTCGACATCTGCACCGCCCAGATGACCTCGCCGAGCTGGGTCACGCACAGCTCGTCGGCGTGCCGGTTGTATCGCGGGAAGGTCACGCGCACGGTCTGCAGCCACGGCGGCGCGCCGTGCGGCACCCGCTTCTGGTGCACCTTCTCCCCCGCCAGGCCGTCCGGGAAGCGGTGCAGCATGCACGGCCGCTCGCGCAGGGCCGCGACGATGCCGTCGCCCACGCTGAGGTAGTAGTTGACCAGGTCGAGCTTCGTGAGTCCGAGCTCCGGGAAGTACACCCGGTCCGGGTTCGAGATCCGGACGGTGTGCTCGCCGGCGTCGACCTCGATCGAGGGCGGCTTGGTGGCCATACGGTCAACCTAGCCGTTCCGGCCGCCTCAGCGGGACTACTCGGCGCGGTGCCGGCCCACCCGGGCGGGTTCGCGCTGCTCCGGTACGCCCACCGCGTTCGCGCGCCGGCCGCCGCCGAGGTGCTTGACCGCGTACATGGCGTGGTCGGCGGCGCGCAGGGCCTGGTCCGGGTCGTCGCTGGGGGTGGCCAGGTGCACGCCCACGCTCGCGCCGATGCTGACCTCGGCGCCGAGCACCTGGAACGGCCGTTCCACGGCGGTCCGTACCCGGTGGCTCATCGCCTCGGCGTCGGCCTGCGCGGTCACCCCAGGCATCAGCACGACGAACTCGTCGCCGCCGACCCGGGCCAGCACGTCACCGTCGCGGACGCAGGCGCTGAGCCGCTCGGCGATCTGGCGCAGCAACTCGTCGCCGGCCTCGTGCCCGTGCGCGTCGTTGACCGGCTTGAACCCGTCGAGGTCGAGGAAGAGCACGGCCACCGCGTCGTCGCGCAGCGAGGTGTCCAGCGCGTCCTGCATGCGCCGGCGGTTCGGCAGGCCGGTCAGCGCGTCGTGGGTGGCCTCGTGGTGCAGCCGCTCCTGGAACGCGCGGTTCTCGGAGATGTCGCGGGCGTTGATGACGATGCCGGTCAGTGCCGGGTTCTGCATCTGGTTGGACGCGGTGAACTCGAACCAGACGGCGTTGCCGCTCCCGTTGAGGACCCGGGTCTGCAGGCGCAGCACCGCGTCCCGCTTGTTGAGCAGGGTGGCGAAGGCCTCCCGCATCCTCGCCCGGTCCTCCGGGTGCACCAGCTCGAAGACGCTCGAGCCCTGCAGCGAGCCCGGCGGGAAGTTCAGCACGGACGCCGCGCTGGGGCTGGAATACGCGATCCGTCCCCCGGCGTCGAGCACCGCCACCATGTCCGGGGCGTGCTGGAACAGCGCCTGGAACCGCTCGTCGGCCCGGCGCCGCTGGACCTGGGTGCGGTAGCCGAGGATGGAGATGCCGACGGCCCCGATCAGGAGCATGGCCAGCAACGTCAGGTTGATCGTCTGGCTGCGGCGGTGCACGGCGCCGTCGAACGAGGCCAGCGTCTGGGTGCGGACGTAGGCCCAGCCGCCGGGCAGCGAGTCGTTCTTCACCACGATGGAGATCATCTTGGTGCTGCCGGAGCGGTACTCGACGAACGCGGACCCGCCGGTGAGCCGTCGTGCGGCGTCGACCACGGACGGAGCGACCTGGGTGCCGATCCGGCCCACGTCGCTGGTGAAGCCGACCAGCCCGGCGGTGTCGACGATCTCGGTCACATGCGTCGCGGACTTCAGCCGCGCGGTGTACGCCTGCAGGGTCGTGGCGGCGAACTTGTGGTATCCGATCAGCACCGCCGTGGTGACCGCGCCGGCCCTGATCGGCACGGCGAAGGCCTCGACCGCGACGGTCGCCCCGGTCCCGTCCTTGACCCGCATCACCGAGGTGACGCCGAGCTTGCCCGCGAGCAGGAGCGCGCGCATCGGCCGGTAGCCGACGTCGCTGGCGGGCGGCAGCGGGTTGACCGTGGAGGCGTTCCGCATGGTGCCGTCGAGCGCGGCGATCGCGGCCCCGTACGGGAAGGACGGGGATTTCTTGACGAAGGCGTCGAGCGCCTCGCGGTCGCCGGCGTAGCCGGCCCCGAGGTTGAACGGGTGGCTGTCCGCGAAGCCCTTGAGCTCCTTGGCGGAGAGCTGCTGCATCTGCCCGGCGAGGGTGGCGTTGTTGACGGCGAGCGCCAGCGAATCGGAACGGTGCACGGTGTCGGCGGCGCGCAGCGCCGACCGGTTCACCATCATGCCCACGATGCCGACGGCCACCAGCAGCAGGACGCTGACGACCACGGCGATCCAGTTGCGCAGCCGCATCTGTTTGCCTCCTCGCCGGAAAGGATCGGGTGAGGAGCTGATGAGCTGAACGAAATCGCCCGGAACTTCGCCGGTCAGCCCGCCGCGGACCAGCGCGGGTCGCGGCCGAGGTAGCGGAGCAGTTCCGCCGCGGGGCCGTCGTTGTCGCCGGGCTCCAGCGCGGGCGCGTAGGCGCCGTACTGCCGCAGCGGCTCGACGATCGCCCGGGCCACCGGCAGCAACCGGGCGGCGAGATCGTCGTCGAGCGCGGCCGGCTGACCGGTCGCCACCGCGACGTCCCAGGCGTGGACGCCGGCGTCGAGGGCGGCGGCACCGGCCGCGGTGGCGGCGGGCAGCACACCCTGCGGCAACGGGGTCGGTGCCGAGCCGGCCGGGTCGACCGTGGCGAAGGCCGCTGCGGCGGCGGCGAGCGCCGGCTCCACGAGCTCGGCCGGGCTGCCGGCCAGGGTGCCGGAAGGCGCGAACGGGTCGTCGTCCGGGCCGCCCCGCCCGGTGATCACGGCGGCGTAGGCGCGCTGGTCACCCGCCGCGTGCTGAATCACCTGGGCGACGGTCCACCGCTCGCAGGGCGTCGGACGGTCCAGGTCGGCCTCCGTCAGCGCCCCCGTCGCGGCGCGCAGAGCCGCGTGGGTGCGGTCCAGGATCGTCCAGGTGCTGGTCGTCGTCATGATGTCTCCTCGCCCGGTTTCAGGATCGGAACGGAATGAACCGTTCCGCTACCTAGACAGTAACGGAACGCTCCGTTCCGCACAAGGTGCGGACGGACTCCTACTTACTTTCCGCGGCGGCGCCAGGGCGGCGGCTGGCCCTGCAGCCACCACTGCAGGGCCCTGGTGACGCGCGGCAGCACCAGGTACGTCATCAGCGGCGTCAGGCACAACGTGGTCGCCAGCGTGCGGACCACCGCGTTCTGCCCCGCCACCAGGTGCCCGAGGGTCACCGTTGCCAGCAGGCTGAGCGGAAAGAAGCCCAGCCAGATCGTCACCGCCTGCTTCCAGCGCGGCGGCGGCCCGGGCGGCGGCGCGGTCAGGTCGTCGACCTCGTGCTCCTGCGGCGGGTCGAACCAGCCCTCGATGCCGGTGCGCCGCTCCGTCCGGGTGTGCTCGACCATGCCCTGCGCCGACGACAGCCACCACTGCCGCTGTGGCGACTCCTCCCAGGCGTGCAGCGCCGTGGCGTCCGCGAAGCGGTAGAGCATGTGCCACTCGGTCGAGCCGAGCACCGGCCGCACCCAGCCCACGCCGAGGAAGCCGGGGAAGTCCTCGGCGAGCGTGGTGCCGGCCCGCACCCAGGCCAGCATCTCCGCGTTGCGCGACGGATCGGCCCGGCGGGTGATCGCGACGGTCACGGCGAGCTGCGGTGTTGCGGTGTCCATCTCACCGATGATTCCCGCCGGGTGTCACGGCTGGGCCGCGAACGGCTCCGCTGAGCTGTGATGAAACGCGCGTACCTGGTCTTCCACCCGGGCCCGCAGCTTGAGGAAGGCGGGCGCCCGCTTGACCGTGAGGTCACGGTCCGTGGGCAGGTCAACAGGCAGGTCGGCGGCCACCCGGCCCGGGTCACAGGCCAGGACGACGACCCGCTGGCCGAGGAAGACGGCCTCCTCCACGTCGTGCGTGACCATCAGCACAGTCGTACCCGTGTCCTGCCAGACCCGCCGGATGAAGACCTGCATGTCCTCCTTCGTCTGCACGTCGAGGGCGCCGAACGGCTCGTCGAGCAGCAGCACCTCCGGCTCGCAGGCCAGCGCCCGGGCGATCGCCACCCGCTGGCGCTGCCCGCCGGACAGCTGCCTGGGCAGCTTGCCGCGCAGGGCCGTGAGGCCGGTCTCGGCGAGGTACCAGTCGACCCGGCGCCGCTGCTCCGCCCTGGGCAGCCCGAGCAGTTCCAGCCCGAATCCCACGTTGCGCTCGACGGTCCGGAACGGGTAGACCGCCCCGGACTGGAAGACCAGGCCGCGGTCCGGCCCGGGCCCGGCCACCGGGGCGCCGGAGAGCGCGATGACCCCGGAGGTGGGCATGGTCAGGCCGGCGATCAGCGACAGCAGCGTGGACTTGCCGGAGCCGCTGGCACCCACCAGGCAGACGAACTCGCCGGCGGCGACCTCCAGCGAGATGTCGTCGAGGGCGGTGAAGGCGCCGTAGCGCATCCCGACGCCGGTCAGGGACAGCAACGTCATCAGACCCACCTGCCGATCCGGTCGCGCAGCACTCGGAGCAGGATGTCGATCGCCAGCCCGATCACCGCGATGACGATGAGCACGGCGAAGATCCGGTCGCTGGCCAGGAAGCGCTGACTGCGCGCGATCCGGTAGCCGAGCCCCTCCTGCGAGTTGATCAGCTCGGCGACGACCACGAAGTTCCAGGCGGCGGCCGCGTTCACGCGTACGGCGTCGATCATGCCGGGAAGCGCATGCGGCACGACCACCTTGCGCAGCACCTCGCCGCGCCGGGCCCCGAGGGTGTACGACACGTCGATCAGGGCCCGGGGCACCTGGCGCACCGCGTCCGCGGTCATCAGCGTGTTGAAGAAGACCGTGCCGATGAACAGCAACATCCACTTCGACGGCTCGCCGATGCCCAGCCAGATGGTCAGCAACGGGATGAACGCGCTGGCCGGCAGATACCGCAGCAGGCCGACGATCGGCTCGAACAGCGCCTGCCCGGCCTGGAAGCTGCCCATCACCAGGCCCAACGGCACCGAGACGGCGATCGCCAGGCCGAAGCCGATCAGGATGCGCCGCACGCTGGCCCACGTGTCGGTGGCGAGCTGACCGGACTGCGCCATCTCCCACCCGGCCGACAGCACCGCCGCCGGCGACGGCAGGAACGACTCCGAGACGACGCCGGCGGCGGCCACCGCCACCCACGCGACCAG
The DNA here is from genome assembly GCF_003947245.1 of Actinoplanes sp. ATCC 53533. Classification (NCBI taxonomy): domain Bacteria; kingdom Bacillati; phylum Actinomycetota; class Actinomycetes; order Micromonosporales; family Micromonosporaceae; genus Actinoplanes; species Actinoplanes sp. ATCC 53533. Next base: position 90,714 of record NZ_QHHV01000099.1, read on the forward strand.
CGGCACCAGCACCGAGCAGACCATCAGCACGGCACGGGCGCGGCGGGAGATCGGTGCCCGCAGCGCCCAGAGCCGGACCGGGCGGGCCGGCTTGCGCCGGGGCAGTTGCGCCAGGGCCGGCCGCGCGGGGGCGGTGACGGTGTTCATTCCTTCACGGCCCGCACGAACTTGGGCTCGAGCAGCCCGTCCAGCGGCGGCTTGGCGTCGGCCAGCCCGGTCGCGACGAGGAAGTCGCCGATCTGTTGCGCCTGGTATTCCAGGTTCGCCGGCGTGCTGCCCGGCGCGAAGGCGTCCAGGTTCTGTTGGCGGGAGAAAATCGTCGTACCCGCGTCGTAGCTTTTGTAGTCGGCGGCGCTGACGCCGCCGCGCTTGGCCATGATGTCGATGGCCGCGGCGGGGTTGGCCTTGATCCACGCCGTGGTGTCAAACCAGGTCTGCACCATGGCCTGCACCTCGGTCGGGTGGTCCTTGACGAAATCGGCGCCGAAGACGAGATGGTCCGGGATGGCCCCGGGAAAGTCCGCCGAGGTCGCGATCGCCTTGCTGCCCTTGAGGCCCAGCGCCGTGGTGGTGAACGGCGCGAAGACGCCGACGGCATCGACCTTGCCGGCCACGAAGGCCGCGGCCGCCGCGTCGGTGAGCAGCGGGGTGAATTCGACGTCCTTCTCGGTCAGCCCGGCCTTCCGCAGCGCCAGGAGCAGCAGGTAGTGGTCGACGGTGCCCTGTTCGGCCGCCACCTTCCTGCCCCGGAGGTCGGCCACGGAGTTGATCCCGGGCCGGGCGATGATCTGGTCGTTGCCGGTCGAGTTGTCGTTGGTCAGCACCACCGTCTGCTCGGCGCCGCCGCTGACCGACGACAGGGTGTCGTTCAGGGTCTGGCTGTTCGCGTCCAGGTTGCCGGTGCTCAGCGCGGTGAGGCTGTCGGTGTAGCTCTCGAAGTACTTCAGGTCGACGGTCACGCCGTTCTTCGCGAACAGGCCCTTCTCCTGGGCGACCTGCCAGGGAAACCAGCCGGGCCAGGCCGAGAAGCCCAGCCGTACGGTGGTCTTCTCCCCCGCCGCGCCCGCGCTGTCGTCGGCGCCGCCGCAGCCGGAGGTCAAGAGCAGGACGGCCGCGGCCGCCGCGAGAATCGTCTTTCTCATCGCTTCTTCTCCTGGGGAAGGTGGCCGGAGCGGACCAGGCAGCCGAGGGTGTCGCAGATGACCCGGGTGGCCAGCAGGGCGGTGATCTCGGCGGTGTCGTAGGCGGGCGCGCACTCCACGACCTCGATCCCGGCGAGCGGCCGGGCGTCCGCGATGATCTGGATGAACTTGAGGACCTCGCGGGGCAGGAAGCCACCGGGCTCCGGCCAGCCGGTCCCGGGCACGAAGGCGGCGTCCAGGCAGTCGACGTCGAACGACAGCCACACCGCCTCGGCGCCGTCCCAGGCCACCTCGAGCGCACGCTCGGCGGCCTGCTCGATGCCCATCTCGACGCAGTCGGTGACGGTCATGATCGTGGTGCCGCGTTCGCGGCCGACCTTCACGCCGGGCCGCGGCGCCTGCCAGCCGCCGATGCCGATCTGCACCAGGTTCTTCGGCGGCACGTTGGGGATGTCCGTGGCGTGGAACCACGGGGTGGTGTGCATCCGCTCGTCGAGGTCCGTCTCCTGGGTGTCGACGTGCCGGTCGAAGTGGATGATGCCGAGGTTGCCCTGCAGATGCTGGGCGACGCCGCGCACGGTGGGATAGCCGATGGAGTGGTCGCCGCCGAGCACCACCGGGAACGCCCCGGACTCGAAGACGTGCCCGACGGCCTTGGAGATCTGGTCGAAGGTCTTCTCGATATTCGCCGGGATGGTGAAGATGTCGCCCAGGTCGGCGATGGTGATCGACTCGCGCAGATCGACCCCGAGCTCGAACGAGTACGGGCCGTAGAGCGCGGAGATCTTGCGGATTCCCTGCGGGCCGAAGCGGGTGCCCGACCGGTACGTGGTGCCGCCGTCGAACGGCGCACCGAGCACGGCGACGTCGTACTCGCCGCAGCGCCGCACGTCCTCGACGTACGGGGCCTTGAGGAAGGTGTTGATCCCCGCGAAGTGCGGCAACTCGCCACGGGAGAACGTGGGGATGGTCCGGTCCTTGATGGAGTCCGCGCCCGGCAGGCCGTACTCGAGGCCGCGGGCGATCTCCTCCTGCCACTTGGTGGTGGGCAGCTTGGCCTCGGCCGCGACGGCGTACGCGGCCTCGGGGCCGTACCGGTCGTGCAGGGTCGGCTCGGTCTCGGTCTGCTCGACGTGCTCGTGCTGGTGATCGTGCTGGAATCCCACGGGCGCCTCCGGCTGGAGCGGCCTGGCCGGAGAGCAGCCAGACCGTTGGCTGTCCTCCCGGGCTTTTGTCCCGCCGTGGAACGCTCGCACGCGAACGCCTGCACCTCTCGGACCAGCCCGCACCGGATGCGGCGGAACCCTAGGCGCGCCTCACCAGGAGGTGAGTCACCTGGCAGTAGAGACCCGCGACGTTGCCCCGGTATGACCCGGCCGTTACCGGTGCGTGTCGAGCATCCTGTCGGGGGTCCGGAGTAAGTTCCTGAGCCATGACGCTGCGAAAGATCTCGATGGCTGCGCTCGCCCTCGTCACGCTCACCGCCACCACCGGCTTCACCTCCGGACCGTCCGCACCGTCCTGGAAGCTGTCCGATACCGGGGTGACTGCCCGCTTCCGCGGCCTGGCCCCGGTCAGCGACAAGGTCGCCTGGGTGGCCGGTTCCGCGGGCACGATCCTGCGCACGGTCGACGGTGCGAAATCCTGGCAGCGGGTCGATCCGCCGGGCACCGCCGAGCTGCAGTTCCGCGACATCGAGGCGTTCGACGCCGACCACGCCGTCGCGCTGACCATCGGCGAGGGCGACCAGTCCCGGCTGTATGCGACCGGCGACGGCGGCCGCACCTGGCGGGAGACGTTCCGCAACGAAGACCCGGCGGCGTTCTACGACTGCGTGACGTTCCTGGACAGGCGGCACGGCCTGGCGCTCTCCGACCCGGTCGGCGGCAAGTTCCGCATCCTGGCCACCGCCGACGGCGGCCGGTCCTGGCGGGTGCAGCCGACGTCCGGCATGCCCAACGCGCTGGCCGGCGAGTTCGCCTTCGCGGCGAGCGGCACCTGCCTGGTCTCCGCCGACCACGGCGGCGCGGGGCGGGCCTGGTTCGCCACCGGCGGCGGCGAGCGGGCCCGGGTCTTCTCGACCGGGAACGGCGGCAGGTCCTGGCGGGTCACCGACAGCCCGGTCCCGAGCGGCCCGAGTGCCGGCGTCTACAGCCTGGCGTTCCGCGACCCGTGGCACGGCATCGCGGTCGGCGGCGACTATGCGGCGCCGGAAGCGGCCCCGGACGCGGCGGCGACGACCCGCGACGGCGGCCGCACCTGGCGCACCGCGAAGGCCGAGCCGGGCGAATACCGGTCGGGCGCCGCCTGGCTGGGCGGCGACACGGCGCTCGCGGTCGGGCCGACCGGCAGCGACATCAGCCGCGACGGCGGGCGCAGCTGGAGCGAGTTCGACGCCGGCAGCTTCGACGCGGTGCTGTGCGTGTCCGGTGCCTGCTGGGCCTCGGGTGAGCAGGGCCGGGTGGCGCGGCTGACCTGGCGCCGCTGACCTGAGCGGCTCGACTGCGCCGGATACCGTTGACCTCGATGTCTGGAGCTGTCCGCCCGCGCCGCCGGGACAGTCCCGTGGGCACCGTGCTGATGCTCGGCGGGATGATCATCGCGCCGCTGCTCGCCTGCGGCCTGCTCTCGGTCCTCGTGGTCGCCGCGAATGAGGTGTTCGGCGCTGCCGTTCGCCCGGTCACGTGCGGCATCTTCGTCGGCTGCGTGTTCGTCCATTTTTGGTGGCGCCGCCGCCGGGAGCAGCGGGCGGCGCGCGAGGTCGCCGGCTGGGTCGCTACCGGCGGGTGGGAGCCGGTGTCACCCCGCCCCTGGCCGTGGCAGGGACTCGTGCGGTGGGCCGACACGGTGACGGTGCTGCGGGCGTACGCGAAGCGGGTCGAAGGTTTTCCGGTCGTGACCGGCGAGCTCGAATTCAGCGACAACGGCCTCGGCACGAGCGTCGACCGGCGGGACGGTCGTGCCGCGTTCGCCGTGGTCACGCTGCCGCAGCCGGCGCCGTCCATGGCCGTGCGCGCCCACCGGAATGCCGTCAGGCGGGGCGAGGGCGACGACGACGAGTTCCGGCGCCGCTTCCGCCCGGTCGGCGCCGAGTCGCACCGGCTGGACAACCCGGAGCTGCGTGCCGCCCACGTGCGCGGCGACATTCCACCGTGGACGCTCATCGAGGACGAGTTGTTCGTCTTCGTGCCGCTGGACCGCCCGCTGCGGCCGCGGGACCTCGAGGAGGCCGCGCGCAAGGCGATCCGGGTCGTGCGGCTCCTCGATGTGGGGGCGGACGAGCTAGCCGTTGAGGTAGGTGAGGACGGCTAGCACCCGGCGGTTGTCGTCGTCCGACGGCGGCATGCCGAGCTTGGTGAAGATGTTGTTGATGTGCTTGCTGACCGCCTTCTCGGTGACGAAGAGCTTCGCCGCGATCGCCGCGTTCGACCGGCCCTCGGCCATCTCCCCCAGCACCTCGCGCTCGCGCGTGGTCAGCACCGCCAGCGGTTCGCGGCGGGCCAGCAGCTGCGAGACCACCTCCGGGTCCATCGCCGTGCCCCCGTCGGCGACCCGGCGCACCGCGTCCACGAACTGCGCGACGTTGGAGATCCGGTCCTTCAGCAGGTAGCCGACGCCGCCCTTGCGGTCGCTGAGCAGTTCCCGGGCGTACAGCGGCTCGACGTGCTGGGAGAGCACCAGGACCGGCAGGCCGGGGATCTCGATGCGGGCCGCGATCGCGGCCTGCAGCCCCTCGTCGGTGAAGGTGGGCGGCAGCCGCACGTCGACCACGGCCACGTCCGGCCGGTGTTTGATCAGCGCCGGCAGCAGCGCCGGGCCGTTGTCCACTGCCTCGACCACCTCGAAGTCGAACGCCTCCAGCAGGCGGGTCAGCCCGTCCCGGAGGAGGGCGAGGTCTTCGGCGAGGACAACACGCACGGCAACTCCATGGTCACGACCGTCGGTCCACCCGGCGGGGAGGACACCGACATGGTGCCATCGAACGCGGCCAGGCGGCGCCCGATGCCCCGCAGCCCGGTGCCGCGCGCCGGATCGGCGCCGCCGATCCCGTCGTCGCTGACGGTCAGCAGCAGCAGGTCATCGACGTGCTGGACATAGATCTGGACGGTACGGGCCCGGCTGTGCCGCACCACGTTCGCCAGCGCCTCCGCCGTGGCGAAGTAGGCGGCGGACTCCACCGGGGTCTCCGGCCGGCCCGGCAACTCCATCTCGACGGTCACCCGGAGCGGCAGGCTCATCGCCAGCGCGCGCACGGCGCCGTCGAGTCCCCGCTCGGCCAGCACCGGCGGGTGGATGCCGCGGACCAGGTTGCGCAGTTCGAGCAGCGCCGTGCCGCTGGCCTCGCGGGCCTCGGCCAGCAGCTTGCGGGCGGCGGCCGGGTTGCGCTCGATCATCTCCTCGGCCAGCCCGATGGTCATGCCGAGCGAGACCAGCCGGGCCTGGGCGCCGTCGTGCAGATCGCGCTCGATCCGGCGCAGCTCGGCGGCCTGGGCGTCGACGGTGTCGGCCCGGGTGACGGTCAGCTGGGCGACCCGCAGGCGCAGCTTGGCGGCCTTGGTCGGGGCCAGGAAGAGCCTGGCGAACTGGGCGTTGACCTCCAGCAGCCACGGCGCCGCGCCGAGGCCGAGGGCCAGGAACAGCACCCCCTGCGGCATCGAGAGCATGGCCTCGCTGAAGTTCTTGATCGGCCAGAAGACGCCGTAGCCGTACCAGTCGACGCTCAGGTAGAGCCAGAGTGGCAGCAGCGAGACGCCCTCCACGCCGTAGAGCGGGATGACCACGGAGAGCAGGCCGAGGACGAAGCCGACCAGCGCACCCGGCAGCAGCCAGGCCAGGTCCCGCCAGGTCGCCGGGTCGGTGGCGATCCACCGGAAGCGTTTCCAGCCGCCGGGCAGCGCGCGCGGCGGCGGCGGCTCGTACGGGCATTCGATCGCGATGCCCGCCCGTGCCGCCAGCCGGCGCTCCAGGTTGGCCCGCATCCGGACCAGGTTGGTGGCCCAGGGCAGCAGGGCCAGCCCGAGGAACGGCACCGGGCTCAGCGCGAGCGCGACCAGCGACATGGCGAGCAGCGGCAGGTTGGTGATCGCAAGCCCGACGGCGAAGATGCCGCCCGCGATGGCCCGCAGGCCCTCGCGTACCCACGATCGCGTCTCCATGGCCCTCATTCTGCTCGGTGATCCCAGCGGGTAGGACAAGCACCACCATGTGCACAATCCCCCAGGTTTGACGGTGGTGCTAGCACCACCAACGCCGGGGATCTGACACTCCTGACCGTTCGGCCCCCATCCGGGAGCCTGAAGGAATGACGACAACGACGGAGCGACCGCGGTCGACGGCCGGAAGCGACTTCGCCGAGTTGAACCGGCGAGTGACCCGCGCGGGACTACTTGAGCGCAAGCCGGCGTACTACGCCGTACGGCTGACCCTGGTCTCCCTGATGCTGGTAGGCGGATGGGCGGCGTTCTTCCTGATCGGCTCGTCCTGGTGGACGCTCGCCGTCGCCGTGTTCCTCGCGGTGGCCTTCACCCAGGTGGCGCTGGTGGCGCACGACCTCGCCCACCGGCAGGTCTTCCGCACCAAGCGCCCGGGTGAGATCTCCGGCCGGATCGCCGGCAACCTGGGCGTGGGCATGAGCTACGGCTGGTGGATGGACAAGCACACCCGCCACCACAACAACCCCAACCACGACGACCTCGACCCGGACGTCGCACCCGAGGTGCTGATCTGGGCGACCAAGTCGGCCTGGGGCCGCCGCGGGCTGAAGGGCTTCGTCACGCGTCACCAGGCCGGGCTGTTCTTCCCGCTGCTGACGCTGCTCGGCATCGACCTGAAGCTGTCCAGCGTCAAGGCGCTGATCCGCGGCGACATGAAGCGGCGCAACCTCGAGGCCGCGCTGCTGATCGTCCACGCGGTCTGCTACCTCGGCGCGCTGTTCCTGGTCCTGTCGCCGCTGCAGGCCATCGCCTTCTTCCTCGTGCACCAGGCGCTGTTCGGCGTCTACCTGGGCATGACGTTCGCCCCGAACCACAAGGGCATGCCGCACCCGGACGGCACCGAGGACTACCTCCGCAAGCAGGTGCTGACCTCCCGCAACGTGACCGGCGGCTGGCTGACCGACGCCGCGCTCGGCGGCCTCAACTACCAGATCGAGCACCACCTCTTCCCGGCCATGCCGACGCCGAACCTGCGCAAGGTGCAGCCGATCGTCGAGGCGTACTGCGCCGAGGTCGGCGTGGCCTACGAGTCGACCAGCCTGCTGGAGTCGTACCGGCAGGCGCTGCGGCACCTGCACGAGGTCGGCGCCCCGCTGCGCGAGGCCGCCAAGGCCAGGTAACTTCCGAAGAAGGGTGGGCGGCCCGGGCCGCTCACCCCTTTTTGTGCCCGCTCTTTCATGAGAGCGTGCGGAGCATGGATCTTCAGCTCACCGGCAAGGTCGCGGTGATCACCGGCGGCACGGTCGGCATCGGCCTGGCGATCGCCCGCGGCCTCGCCGCCGAGGGCGCCCACCTGGCCCTGTGCGCCCGCGATGAGCAGCGCTTGCGCGCCGTCGTGGCCCAGCTTCGCGAGGAATTCAAGGTACGCGTCATCGGGGTGAGCGCCGATGTCGGCGGACTCGATGGCCCGGCCCTGCTGGAGCGCGCGGTCGTCGAAGAGTTCGGCGGCGCCGACATTCTGATCAACAACGCCGGTACGGGCAGCGAGGAGACCATCCTCGAGGCCGACGACGGGCGCTGGCAGGCGTACTGGGATCTGCACGTGATGGCCGCGGTCCGGCTGGCCCGCGGCTTCGCCCCGCTGATGAAGGCCCGCGGCGGCGGGGTGATCCTGCACAACGCCTCGATCTGCGCGAGCCAGCCGCTGGGCTACGAGCCGATCTACAACGTCACCAAGGCGGCCCTGGTGATGTTCTCCAAGTGCCTGGCCAACGAGCTGATCGGCGACAACATCCGGGTCAACGCGATCAACCCGGGCCTGGTGATGACGCCGGACTGGGAGAAGACCGCGAGGGCGCTGACCGCGGGCACCGACCGCTCGTGGCAGGAGCACCTGCAGCAGATCGCGCACGACAACGCCCCGATCGGCCGCTTCGCGGAGCCCGCCGAGATCGCCGACCTGTTCGTCTTCCTCTGCTCCCCACGGGCCAGCTACGCGGTCGGCTCGACGTACTACATAGACGGCGGTTGGCTGCGCACCACCACGTAGCGGACCTTATAGTGACGATCGTGACCGTTCCCTCAGGAATCGACTCCACCGTCCCGAACGCCGCCCGCATGTACGACTACTACCTGGGCGGCAAGGACAACTACGCCGCGGACCGGGCAGCGGCCGAGGCGGTGCTGGCCGTGGCGCCGGAGATGCGCGAGGCCGCCCGCTCGGGCCGGGCGCTGATCAAGCGGGTGGTGGAGCACCTGGTCCGCGACCGCGGCATCCGGCAGTTCCTGGACCTCGGCTCGGGCCTGCCGGCCGCCGAGAACGTGCACGAGATCGCCCGGGCGATCGACCCCTCGGTGCGCGTGGTCTACGTGGACTACGACGCGGTCGTCTGCGCACACGGGCAGGCGCTGCTGGCCGAGCCCGACCGGGCGATCATCCTGCGCCGCGACGTCCGCGAGCCGGAGACCATCCTCGGCGCCCCGGAACTGCGCGGCCTGCTCGACCTGGACCAGCCGGTCGCGGTGCTGATGATGTTCCTGCTGCACCTGATCCCGGACGCGGACAAGCCGCACAACATGGTGGCGGCGTACCGGGACGCGCTGGCACCGGGCAGCTTCCTCGCGATCTCGCACGCGGCCAACGACGCCCGGCCGGACTACATGGCCCGGATCACCGCGATCTACCGGGGCGCGAACGCACCGTTCACCCCCCGGCCGAGGGCACAGATCGAGGCGTTCTTCGGCGACTTCGAGCTGGAGCAGCCCGGCCTGGTCAACGTCTGGCCGTACGAGCAGCCGCCACCGGGCATGGACCCGGACCTGTCCCGCACCGGCTACGGCGCGGTGGGGCGCAAACCCTGACGCTCACCGGCCGATTCCGGTCAAGTGTCACACGCTGGAAGCCGCCGGTTGCCCACTCCGATGAACCCACCTCGAGCGACTCCCCGCGAGGTGTACGGTCAACGTGAGGACCCGGACCCCGTTTCTCGCGATGGTTGACCTTCCGCTATGGAGCTTGTCGCGCACGGTGGCCGTAAATGGTGGTTCTCAATGGTTCAGGCAGGAACGCGCCCGCAAGCTCCCGCGCCGCACGACGAGCACACCGAACGGGCGGAGCAGCTCACGATCACCCGGTGGGCCCATGCCGCGATCATGGCAATCACCAGCGGCGGAGTGATCAGCAGCTGCAATTCGGCAGGCGCCGAACTCTACCGCTGCGCACCCCGGGACATCATCGGCAGACCCGCGGACATTCTCGTCCCGCCGGAACGACGGCCGTACGAGGCCGCACTCATCCAGCAGGTCCTCGACGGAGACGTGATCCAGGACTACCTGACCGACCGACTCCGGTGCGACGGCACCACCGTGGCGGTATCCGTCGCGATCTCGCGGCTCGTCGACAGCGCCGGCGCCATCCGAGGCACCGTCACCATCGCTCGCCGGGTGAGCCTCAAGGCCACGCCGCCGACTGGCCGCACCGCCATCCAGGCGACACGAGCGTCGCCGTCGACCCCCGGGGGACGCACGCCGACCGGGCCCAACGCCAGGAAGCCGAGCAACCGAACCCGCTGAGCGGATGCCGAAAGCTTTAAGCCCGCCGGCCGGCAGGAACGAGCTCGCAGCCCCCCGGTCGAACCGGGCCGGCCGCCCTTATGAGGGGCGGATGAGCAGCCCGCACGAGGGGACCCACAAGCCCAATCCAAACCCAGCCCGCACGACGACCCACAAGCCCAACCCACACCCAGCCCGCACGACGACCCACAAGCCCAACCCACACCCAGCCCGCACGACGACCCACAAGCCCAACCCACACCCAGCCGGCACGAGGGGATCCACGAGCCCAACCCAGGGCAGGGCCCGAATCGGGGAAGGCGAGCCAGAATTCGAGCTTGATCTTCGGTGCGGCGGGAGTGCTATTTCGGTGCGTTCAGGGAATCCAGCGCCGTGACCGCGCCGCGGTGCAGGACCACCGGGTCGGTCTTGCGGGCCTTGTCCAGGGTGATCTCCTTGGCCGCCGCGTTCGCCTGCTCGAGTTGCGGCTTGCGGTCAAAGAGCGCCTTCGTCAGCACGCAGGCCACGTTGGCGTCCAGGTTCTCGCGGACCAGCAGAAGGTTCGGAACGACGATGGTCGGCACGTCCGCCGGGGTCTTGTAGGCGGTTGCCGGGATGGTGCCCGTCTCGTAGACCGGGTTGATCTTCTTGAGCTCCGGCAGCAGAGCCGTGATGTCCAGGAACTCCACCTGGCTTGCCGACGTGGTCAGCAGGTCGGTGATGCCCGGGGTGGGCAGGCCGCCCGACCAGAACAGCGCGTCGATCGAGCCGTCCTTCACGCCGTCGACCGTCTTGGTCAGGTCCAGGCGCTGGGCCTGAACGTCCTTGTCCGGGTCGAGGCCCGCCGCGGTCAGCACGCGCTTGGCGATGACCTCCGTGCCCGACTTGGGGGAGCCCGTCGAGACGCGCTTGCCCTTCATGCCCGCCACGTCCTTGATGCCCGCGGCCTTGCGCACGATCACCTGCGTGTAGTTGGTGTGGATGCGCGAGAGCGCCTGCACCGGCTGCTTCGCGGTGAAGCTGTTGGTGCCGTTGACCGCGTCCGCCGCGCTGTCGGCCAGAGAGAACGCCACGTCGAACTCTCCCGCGACGAGCTGCTGGATGTTCTGCACCGAGGCACCGGTCTCCGACGCCGTCGCCTTGACCTTGCCGCCCGTCGCGGCGATCTGTTCGGCGTAGGCGTTGCCGAGCGCGAAGTAGACGCCCGTCGCGTTGCCCGTGGCGATGCCGATGCGGGTGTCTTTCGCGACTTCGCAGCTCACCGCCCCGCCCGCGTCGACCGTGGCCGCGTCCTGCTTGCCGCCGCAGCCCGTCAGTGCCGCCGCGACCAGCATCCCGGCCGCGGCCAGTGCGAATGCCTTCCTCATAACGTGGTCCTCCCCGTTCGATGGATGATGGCGATGCCCGCGGCGAGAGCGAGCGCGACGGCGCCGAGCGCGATGGTGAGCGGCGCCAGGTAGAGCAGGAGCAGGCCGGCGGCGCCGCCGAGGATGCGGCTCGCGGGCCCCGCCGGGCCGATGCCGGGCACCCACGCCCCGGTGGCGACCGCTAGACCCACGACCGCGAAGCCGGCGACGACGGTGGCCCAGATGATGCCGATGACCGGGCCCCGGGCCAGCAGATACTCGCCGGGATCGGTGAGCACGAAGGCGATCGGGGCCAGGAAGGCCGGCAGCGCGTACTTCAGCGCCTGCCACATCGTGGGCACGGTGCGGCCACCCGTGATCGCGCTGGCGCCGACCGCCGCGAGGGCCGTCGGCGGGGTGACCTCGGAGAGCACCGAGTAGTAGAAGACGAACATCGCGGCGGCGGGTGGCGAGACGCCGAGGCTGAGCAGCGCCGGCCCGATGATCACCCAGCCGATGATGAAGCTGGCCGTCACCGGAACGGCGAGCCCGAGGATCGCCAGCGCGATCGCCGCCAGGACGACCGTCAGCGCGAGCACCACGGTCGGGTTGTCGGTGACCGCGCTGGCGCCGCTGACCAGCAACGATGCGAGTTGCGCGCCGAGGCCGGTCTTCGTCGTGGTCGCCGTGATGATGCCGGCCGCCGCGCAGACCGCGACAACCGGCAGCACCCCGCGGACGCCGGCCGACAGCGCGGCGAACAGCCGCCCCGGGGTGAGCCAGGCGCGCCGGTCCAGGAAGGAGAGCACCGCGGCGAGCAGCGTCGCATAGACCACCGCGCGGGTCGCGCTCTGACCGACGGCGAGCAGGACCACGATCATGACCAGCGATGAGAAGTGGTAGCCGAAGCGCCCCAGCAGTCGCCACGCGCTCACCTGCGGGACGTCAATGGCCTTCACCTGGAACCGCCGCACGTCGATCTCGACCGCGAGCAGAATGCCCAGGTAGTAGAGGACGGTGGGGATCATCGCCCAGCCGAGCACGGTCAGATAGGAGACGTCGAGATATTCGGCCACGATGAACGCGGCCGCGCCCAGGGTCGGCGGGGAGAGGATCGCACCGACTCCCGCGGCCGCGAGCATGCCGCCGGCCTGCTCGGCGGGATAGCCGGCCCGGCGCAGCATCGGCCAGGTGACCGCACCGACGCTGACGGCGGTCGCGGTGCCGGAACCGGAGACCGTGCCGAGCAGGAAGCCGGCGGCGACAGCCGTACGCCCGGCGGCGCTGCGTGACTTACGGAAGGCCGCGACGGAGAGATCGACGAAGAACCGGCTCGCCCCGGACAGATCCAGCACGGCGCCGTAGATGGTGAACAGCACGATGTAGGTGGCGGCCACGTCGAGCGGGGTGCCGTAGAAGCCGCTGCCGGAGTTGTATAGCGCGTCGACGATCTGGGCGAAGTCCAGGCCGGAGTGCGCGACGGACCAGTTCTGCGGCAGCAGACCGCCGTAGTAGCCGTATGCGAGGAAGGCCAGGCAGACGATCGGCAGGGCCAACCCGGTGGTGCGGCGGCAGGCCTCGACGACGAGCACAAGCATGATCGCACCGGCGATGACGTCGGGCGTGTCGAGCAGCCCCTGGCGGTTGAGGAACTCGTCGTATCCGCCCCCGAACGGGTTGACCGGATACAGGCAGACCAGCAGCGTGATCGCGGCCAGCACCCAGTCGAGAACCGACGGCAGGTCCCGTCGCTTCGGCCGGTCTGCCCTCTTGATCTCCAGGCCGGAGCGGTAGACCAGGAAGACGAGCGGAAGCGTGCCGGCGAGGAAAACGATCAAGTAGAACTGGCTGCCCTGGGCGAGCGGCCGGAACACCTGCCAGAGCACGAGCAGCGCGGCGACGAAGGCGACCACCGCGACGCCGATGCCGATCGGGCCGGTCAGGGCCCTGGCGGGACGCTCCTCGTCGTCGAAATGCACCGCCGCGGGATCGGCGAGCGGGCTGTCCGGAGGGTGCTCGGAATCCACAGTGGAAGGACGGCCGGACGGGCCATCCTCGGCTGCCGTCCGGCCGACCCGGTATCGACCGTCGACCATGAACGGACCGTACTATGCGCGATGGCGGTTGTAACCCGTCAATCACGCGTCTGTGGATAACATTGCCCCGTCTAGTCACAAAACGGGCAAAAGTAGTTTCCGTGGTCCGGTCGGCCCGTTGATACCGGTTATGGTGCGTCGCTCTTCACTGCAGGACATCCGCGAGCAGACCTACAAGGTCCGCGACGCGTGGTGGACCGTCCTGCTCGTCGATCCGCTCGCGGCGAGGCTGGTCCGCCTCGTCGCCCCCTACCGGTGGATCACCCCGAACCTGCTGACCGTGCTGGCGATGCTGCTAGGCGTGGGCTCGGCAGCCTGTTTCCTGGCCCAGGACCGCTGGTGGCTGATCGCCGGCGCGGCGCTGTTCCACCTGAGCTTCGTCGTGGACTGCATGGACGGCAAGATCGCCCGGCTGAACGGCACCGGGTCGATGTTCGGGGCCTGGTTCGACTTCATGTTCGACCGGCTCCGGGTCTTCATGTGCGCGGCAGCCCTGTTCGGCGGCCAGTACGCGCGAACCGGGCACGTCGCGTTCCTCGGGACGCTCGTCGTGGTGACCTTCCTGGACTTGTTCCGCTACCTCAACTCACAGCAGATGACGAAGACCAGGCAGAGCATGCGCGAGCTGCTCGAGGAGGCGCGCGGCTCGGCACCGGAGGACCCGGTGACCGGCACGCCGATGCCACCGCACGGACCCCGGGCGCGGTTCCGGGCAGCTCTGCTGCAGCGCCGCATCCGGACTCACCTGTTCAGCGGCATCGAGTTCGAGATGACGGTGTTCATCATCGGCCCGCTGACCGGCCAGGTCATCGCCACCTCCGCGGTCGCGGGCACCCTGCTGGTGGCCTTCGAGCTGATGCTGATCGTCAAGCTCTGGCGGGCGACCCGCGGCTTCCCGGTGGCACTGGCGAAGGCAGAGGCGACAGCGGCCCTGCGCCGGCAGCCGCTGATCAGGCCGGAGACCCGAGACGAGGAGTACGAGCTCAGCGAGAGCGCACGGCGATAGGCCGTGATGGCACGTAAGGTCAGCTTTGTTCAGCGGGTGACGGCAGCTCTGCCCTGCGGGTGACGGCAGCTCTGCCCACCAGGCGATGTCAGCTCAGCCCAGCAGGCGATGTCAGCTCTGTTGGTAGGTGACGGCCGCGATGCCGCAGCCGGCGTGCACGAAGATGTAGTCCACCCCCTCGCCCCAGCCCAGGTCGGCCCCGCCCACGAGCCCGACGTAGTCCATGGTCACGGCACAGGCCGGGCATGCCGGATATTCGGCGTCCTGAATCCAGTCCGGGGCGCCGCCGAGCGTCGAGCCGCCCTCTTCCCAGGCGCTGGCCAGCCGCGCCGTCGGGCGGACCGGCCCGACCTCGGGAAGCACCGGGGGCGGCTCCTCCGCCGAGGTGCGCAGGTAGTCGGGCCGCTCGTTGCACGCCGACCAGACCGCACCGCCGTCCGGGGTGACGTCGGTGAACAGCGTCGTGTAGTTGGTGCAGAGGAAGCAGGTGGTAACCCGCAGCCGCCCGGCCCAGCCGGTGTGCGCGAGCGCCCGGGCAACATCCGGATCCGCGGTATCCAGATCGAGAACCGTCCAGATCGGCGACTCGCACCACGGACATCTCGACCCCTCCCCGGCGTTGGCGTCATCCTGTCCGAAGGCCCGGTCCGCGGCCTCCTCGGGCGCGGCCGAGGGTTTGTCCACCATCCGGAGCTCGTAGGCGATCGGGCCATAGAGCTCGTGGTTCGTGCCGTCCGGGCGGAGATCCCAGCCGCCCTGGCGCGCATAGGCCAGAGCGTCGATGTGCAGCCGTTCCATTCCCGGCGGAGGGCTTTCCTGCCAGCGCCGGAACGCGTCCGCCGCCGGCGTGCCCCGGGACTCGGCCAGGATCAGCAGCAGGTGGCCGAGGCGCCCGTCGCCCTCGTCGATCCGGGCGATGATGTGCTGCACCACCTCCTCGTCCATGCCTGCGAACAGCACCGAGGGCCAAAGCAGCCCGCGCTCCAGCAACTCCCGCAGCTGCGGGCGCAGGACCGCCGGGTCTGCCTTGGCGATCTGCTCCAGCTCGTGCACCGCATCCCAGTCGTCGGTGGCGGCGCGGGCGACGAGATCGTTGATCATCGGCGGATCCTAACCATCGCCCAAATATTTGAGCACCGCCAAGACCCGGCGGTGGTCGGTGTCGGTCGGGGGCAGGTCCAGCTTCGCGAAGATGTTGCTGACGTATTTCTCGACGGCGCTGTGACTGACACCGAGCGCGTCCACGATGCCGTTGTTGGAGCGGCCCTCGGCCATCAGCCGCAGGACCTCCAGCTCGCGTGGCGTCAGCCGGGCACGGAAGTCGGGCCGTCGCCGCACCATGAGCTGGGCGACCACCTCCGGATCGAGGGCCGTGCCACCCTCGGCGATCCGGCGCAGCGCGTCGAGGAAGTCACGGACCCGGGCGACCCGGTCCTTGAGCAGGTAGCCGACCGAGCTCGTCGCCGCCGACAACAGATCGTTGGCATACCGCTCCTCGACGTACTGCGAGAGCACCAGGATGGCGATCTTCGGATACCGGCTGCGGATCGTCAGCGCCGCACGGATCCCCTCGTCCGTGTGGGTAGGCGGCATCCGCACGTCGACGACGACCACGTCGGGCTCGTGCTCGGCGACCGAGCGGAGCAATTCCGCACCGTCGCCCACGGCGGCCAGCACGTCGAAGCCGCCATCGGTCAACAACTTGGTCAGGCCGGCGCGGAGCAGCACCGAATCCTCCGCGAGGATCAGTCGCACGGCAGGACCACCTTGATGACTGTCGGCCCATCGACCGGGCTGCGCAGAGACAGTCTGCCGTCGACGGAGCCGATTCGTTGGATAAGCCCGGCGATCCCGCCACCGGGCTTCGCGGTGGCACCACCACGCCCATCGTCAGAGACCTCGATGTGCAATTTGCTCCCTTGGCGAGTGATGGTGACGGAGGCGGTCAGCGCTTGGGAATGCTTCGCCACGTTGGTCAGGGCCTCGGACACGACGAAGTAGGCCACCGCCTCGATCGAGGCCGGGCAGCGTGGCTCCACCTTCACGGAGACGTGGATAGGGATCTTGGCCCGGGCGGCGAGGCCGGAGATGGCGGCGTCCAGACCGCGGTCGTTCAGCACCGCCGGATGCAGACCCCGCACGAACTGCCTCAACTCGCTCAGCGCCGTGAGCGCCTCGTCGTGCGCCGCCACGATCGCATCGGCCTCGGGTGACGGCTCGGTGATCGCTTCCCGGGCCATACCCAGATTCAAAGCCAGGGACAGCAGCCGCTGCTGCGCGCCGTCGTGCAGGTCCCGTTCGATCCGCCGGCGCTCCTCATCGGTGGCCAGCACGACCGCCGCCCGGCTGCCCTGCAGATAGTCCACGCGCTGTTTGAGGATCTCCACGTTGGTGGGGCCGAGCCAGCGATCGGCGGTGTGCCGATCGTGGCGCACGAAGCGGCGCGCCGCCGGCGGAGCCACGATCAGCACCGTCGCCGGCACGGCGACCAGCAGCGCCCACACGAGGTAGACCAACTCGCGTCCCATGCTGCGGATCGTCCAGGCCGGCTCGGCGATGTTGATCTCAAGCAGGCGGCGGAATCGCAACCTGTGCAGCACCGCGATCTCGTGCACGAACCAGGCGAGCACGAGCGGCAGCGCCGGCACGGCGACGACGTAGAGGACGACGAGCAGCGCTCCACCGGACGGTCCGGTAAGCAGGCTGAGGGTCGCCGCACCCCAGATGATCACCAGCAGAGTGAGCAGGGTAGCCGCCAACGTCGACAGCACGGCGCCCATCAGGAGATGGCGGATCGACCGCCCGGTCGTCACGCGGTGCACCGGAAAGAACTGGATGTCCACGCCGTCGACCGTATGCAGCGCGGGCGAGCCTGACCATCCGGAGAACCGCGGGCCGAGGGTGGGGAAAACCCCACCCTCGGCGGCGCGCACACCCCACTGACGCCGGGCCGTGACCCCGGAAGTCTGGGAGCCGACCACGGAAGGGGACATCATGATCGAGGCAAAGGGCCTGACCAAGCGGTACGGCGACAAGTGCGCGGTAGAGGATCTGACCTTCACCGTGCGGCCGGGCGTCGTCACCGGTTTCCTGGGACCGAACGGCGCCGGTAAGTCGACGACGATGCGGATGATCCTGGGCCTGGAAAGGCCGACCCGCGGCTCGGTGACGGTCAACGGCAAGCCGTATGCCGACCACCGGACGCCGCTGCGTGAGGTCGGCGCGCTGCTGGAGGCGCGGGCCCTGCACCCGGGACGCAGCCCTTACCACCACCTACTGGCCCTCGCGCAATCCAACGGTCTGCCGCGGTCGCGCGTCCTGGACGTCATCGATGCGGTCGGCCTGGCCGACATGGCCAAGCGTCGCGCCGGCCGGTTCTCCCTCGGCATGGAGCAGCGGCTCGGCATCGCGACCGCGCTGCTCGGCGACCCGCGCACGCTCATCCTCGACGAGCCACTCAACGGTCTCGACACCGAGGGCATCCGGTGGGTGAGAGGACTACTGCGTGAGCGAGCCGAGCAGGGTCGCACGGTCTTCCTGTCCTCCCACCTCATGACCGAGATGGCGCAGACGGCGGATCACGTCGTCGTGATCGGCAAGGGCCGCCTGGTCGCCGACACGAGCCTGGCGAGGCTGGTCGCCGAGTCGGGTCACAGTTCGCTCGAAGACGCGTTCCTCGGCCTGACCAGCGACGCTGTCGAGTTCCGCCCAGCCGAGTTCCGCCCAGCCGAGTTCCGCCCAGCCGAGTTCCGCCCAGCCGAGTTCCGCTCAACCGAGTTCCGCCCAGCCACGAGGAACGGAGGCCACCGATGAGGGTCGTGCGCGCCGAGCTGACCAAGTTCCGCTCGGTCTCCTCCACTTCGTGGTCCCTGCTGAGCGCCGTCGCCCTGATCGTCGGCTTCGGCGTCATGTACTCGATGGTCCGTGTCAGCCGCCCACCGGCCGATCCAGCGGGCTTCGACGCGGTCGGGGTCAGCCTCTCCGGAGTTCAGGTCGCCCAGTTCGCGGTGGGTGTGCTCGGGGTCCTGGTGATCACGAACGAGTACGCGAACGGCCTGATCCGGACGACCTTCGCGGCCGTCCCCAGACGAGCCCCGGTCCTCTGGGGCAAGGCCACAGTCCTGGCGGCGGGGGTCTTCACGCTGAGCCTGCCGGCGGTGTTGGGCGCCTTCCTCACCGGCCAGTCCGTGCTGTCGGCGGAGCACCTCGACATGTCCCTCGGCCAGCGGGGAGTGGCACGGGCCATCGTCGGCGCGGCGCTCTATCTGTCAGTGGTCGCACTGCTCGGGCTCGGGCTGGGCACGATCCTGCGCCGCACGGCCGGTGGGGTGGCCGCGGTCATCGGTGTTCTGCTCGGGCCACAGCTGCTGACCGGTTTCCTGCCCGCGGAGATTGCCGACGAGGTCTACCGCTGGTTGCCCTCCCCCGCGGGTCTCGCGATCACCGCCGCCCGCCCGGACTCGACGCTGCTGTCCCCCTGGGCCGGATTCGCCGTCTTCCTGCTCTACACCGCCATCGTGCTGGCGCTGGGTGCTTGGCGCCTGCACCGCCGTGATGCCTGATCCCGCCCGTCACCCCGCTCACATCAGGAGTGCACAGTGCTAACCACCGCAGGCCTCAGCATCATCACCGTCATCTCCCTGACCACCGGGGCTGCCACAGGCGCGCTGCCCGGCGATGCCCCGGTCAACGCGAGCCACAGCAGCTCAGGTGTCTCCTGGCATCCGTGTGCTCTCGGAACGGGTGACGCCGAGGGGCGCGCCCTCGACGACGCCGGCGTCGAGTGTGGCGACGTGACCGTCCCGCTCGACTACGCCAGACCGGGCGGGCGGGACATATCCGTGGCAATCGCACGGAGCCGGGGCAGCGACACCGCGCACCGGATCGGCTCCATGATCATCAACCTGGGCGGCCCCGCGTCTCCGGTGCTGGACAGCATTCCGCTCGCCCGGGCCGCGATGGGAGCGACCGGTGAGCGCTTCGACCTGATCGGCATGGACCCCCGTTTCGCCGGACGCAGCACCCCGGTCGACTGCCACTGGCCCGCGTATTGGTTGCCGCGCTCCGCCGGCGCCGACCGGGCCGGATTCGACGCGATGGTGTCCCTGGACCGGGACCTCGCCCGGCGCTGCGGGCGCTCGCAGCACGGGCTCCTGCGTCATGCGTCGACGGCGAACATGGCCCGCGACATGGACACGATCCGGGCGGCGCTCGGTGAGCCGAGGCTCTCCTACCTGGGCTATTCGCAGGGCTCGTATCTCGGGGCGGTCTACGCCCAGTTGTTCCCCCGGCGAGCCGATCGGATCGTGCTGGACAGCGCCATCAACCCCGCCCTGTCGGGCACGCGCGTACTACGCGACGCCGCTCCGGGGCGCGAGGCGCAGCTGCGGGAATGGGCCGCCTGGGCCGCCGCACGTGACGCCACATACCACCTGGGCACGACTGCCGACGCCGTGCTCGGCACCGTGCGGCGCGTCTATGCCGCCTCCGCCCGGCGCCCGCTGGCCGTGGGCCCGTACGCGGTGGACGACACGCTGGTGCCGGCTCTGATCCTCACGCCGCTGACCGACGACACGGAGAACGGTGAACTGGCCGACGTCGTCCGGCTACTCGCCCGGGCAGCCGACGGAATGCCCACCGAGCCCACCGAGGAAATGACCGCGACGCTGGCCAGCCTCGTCGACGGCGTGGGTTCGGCGACCCACACCGCGCAGACCGCGATTCTCTGCGGTGACGCCGCGGTCTCGCGGGACCCGGAGGTGTACTGGCGTGACGCTCAGCGGCACCGGACATCGTCCCCGCTGTTCGAGCCGCTCGCTCGCACGATCACCCCCTGTTCCTTCTGGCCGGACGCACCCGCGGAACGACCGGTCGATGTGCACAACGGCACGCCCGCCCTGATCGTCCAGGCCGAGAAGGATGTCAATTCACAGCTACCCGGCGCCGCGGCATTGCACCGGGCGCTGACCGGCTCGCGGATGATCGTGCTGGCCGGGACGCGCACCCACGGCGTGTACCTCTTCCGGGGCGCGACCTGCGTTGATGAAGCCGTCGACGGGTACCTGCGAAGTGGCCGCCTGCCGGCAACGGATCTGACATGCGCTGAGTGACGGCGCCCCGCCACCCCCGCACGGGGGTGGCGGGTGACCCGGCGGCGAGGCAGTCTGACCCGGATCAGCCCGAGGAGGAGACATGGCGGCGAGTGACGGTACGGCGGCGTTCCGCGAGGCCCGGGACTTCCTGCTGGAGCACCGCGAGGACTACGCCGAGGCGTACGCGCACTTCGACTGGCCGCAGCTCGGTGCCTTCAACTGGGCGCTCGACTGGTTCGACGTGATCGCGGAGGGCAACCACAGCCCCGCCCTGTGGATCGTCGAGGAGGACGGCTCGGAGCAGCGCTTCTCGTTCGCCGAGATGGCGCACCGATCGAACCAGGTCGCCAACTGGCTGCGGGATCGTGGGGTCGGTCGCGGCGACCGCATCGTGATGATGCTCGGTAACCAGGTGGAGCTCTGGGAGACGATCCTCGCGGTGATGAAGCTCGGTGCGGTCATCATTCCGGCGACGCCGCTGCTCGGCGCGGCCGACGCCCGGGACAGGGTGACCCGCGGCGGTGCGCAGCACGTCATCGCCCTCGCCTCGGCAACCGACCGGTTCGCCGACGTCAGTGCGGAGGTCACGCTCATCGCGGTCGGCGCGCCCGTGGGCGGCTGGCACACCTTCTCCGACGCCTACGCCGGCCCCGCCGAATTCACACCCGACGGCGTCACACAGGCCGGCGACACCCTGCTGCTCTACTTCACCTCCGGCACGACCGCGCAGCCCAAGCTGGTCGAGCACACCCACGCCTCTTACCCCGTCGGGCACCTGTCCACGATGTACTGGATCGGCCTGCGCCCGGGCGACGTTCACCTCAACATCTCGTCGCCGGGCTGGGCGAAGCATGCGTGGAGCAACGTGTTCGCCCCATGGAACGCGCAGGCCTGCGTGTTCATCCACAATTATTCGCGGTTCGACGCGCCGCGGCTGCTGCGCGAGATGCAGCGCTGTGGAGTGAGCAGCTTCTGCGCCCCGCCGACCGTGTGGCGGATGCTTATCCAGTCCGACCTCACCGCGCTGAAGAATCCGCCGCGCGTGGTGGTCGGCGCCGGCGAACCGCTGAATCCCGAGGTCATCGAGCAGGTGCGCAAGGCCTGGGGAGTCACGATCCGCGACGGCTTCGGCCAGACCGAGACGACGGTCCAGATCGCGAACACGCCGGGACAGACCGTGCGGCCGGGTTCGATGGGCCGGCCGGTGCCCGGCTACCGGGTGGCGCTGATCGACCCGTCGTCGGGCGAGCACGCGGACGAGGGTGAGATCTGCCTGGAGCTCGATCCCCGCCCGCTGGGCCTGATGGTCGGTTACCACGGCGACCCCGGTCTGACGGCGGAAGCCATGGCGAACGGCTACTACCACACGGGCGACATCGGCTCCCGCGACGCCGACGGCTACATCACCTACGTCGGACGCACGGATGACGTGTTCAAGGCGTCGGACTACCGCATCTCCCCATTCGAGCTGGAGAGTGTGCTGATCGAGCACGACGCGGTAGTGGAGGCCGCGATCGTGCCGTCACCGGACGCGCTCCGGCTCAACGTGCCGAAGGCCTATGTGGTGCTCGCCGAGGGGTGGCCGGCCGACGACGAGACCGCCCAGTCGATCTTCACGCACTGCCGCGCGCATCTCTCGCCCTACCAGCGGGTGCGGCGACTCGAGTTCGCCGAGCTACCGAAGACGATCTCGGGCAAGATCCGGCGCGTCCAACTCCGCGAAGCGGAACGCACCAAGCACGAGTCCGCGGACGCAGCACCACCCGGCGAATACCACGACCATGGCTGACCCGAGAGACCCATGGCTGACCCGAGACCATAGCTGACCCGAGATCCCATAGCTGACCGAGATCCCATAGCTGACCTGAGACCCCATAGCTGACTCGAGACCGAGTTCGACCCGAGCGAAGCAGCCGGGCGGGGTCCGGCGCGCCTGGCGAGCGAGCCGCAGTTGGCGCCCGCGCCCAGCCGGGATCCGCGCCCGCCCCCGGGTCCGCGCCCAGCCCGGGGGATCCGCACCCTGCCCGGAGTCGCGCCCAGCCGGAGGTCTGCGCCCAGCCGGAGGTCCGCACCCAGCCGGGAGCCCGCACCCAGCGCTAAGCGTTGCGGATCTGAGCGGCATCACGCAGATCCAGGATCTCCACGGCACGCTCGCGCATCTCCACCTTGCGGACCTTGCCCGTCACCGTCATCGGGAAGCCATCCACCACATGCACATACCGCGGCACCTTGAAGTGGGCCAGTTTTCCCGCGCAGAAGTCCCGGACCGCCGCGGCCGTCAGCGGCGTCGCGCCTGGGCGCATCACGATCCAGGCCATCAGTTCCTCGCCGTAGCGCGGGTCCGGGACGCCGATCACCTGGACGTCCGACACGTCCGGGTGGGAGTAGAGGAATTCCTCCACCTCCCTCGGGTACACGTTCTCGCCTCCTCGGATCACCAGGTCCTTGATGCGGCCCACGATGTTCAGGTAGCCGTCGTCGTCCATCGTGGCCAG
The DNA here is from genome assembly GCF_003947245.1 of Actinoplanes sp. ATCC 53533. Classification (NCBI taxonomy): domain Bacteria; kingdom Bacillati; phylum Actinomycetota; class Actinomycetes; order Micromonosporales; family Micromonosporaceae; genus Actinoplanes; species Actinoplanes sp. ATCC 53533. The sequence goes on from NZ_QHHV01000099.1 coordinate 113,596, forward strand.
GTCGCCCGTGTGCATCCAGCGGGCCGCGTCGATCGCTTCCGCTGTCGCCTCCGGCTGGTCCCAGTAGCCCAGCATCACCGAATACCCGCGGGTGCACAGTTCACCCGCTTCTCCGCGGGGCAGCGGCCGGCCTGTCGCCGGGTCGACCACCTTGGACTCCAGGTGCGGCAGCACGCGGCCGACCGTCTCCGTGCGGCGATCCAGGCCGTCGTCGCGGCGGGTCATCGTCGAGACCGGCGACGTCTCCGTCATGCCGTAGCAGATCGCCACCTCGGTCATGTGCATCTCCGCCACCACCCGCTTCATCACCTCGACCGGGCAGGGCGAGCCCGCCATGATTCCGGTGCGCAGCGACGACAGGTCGTGCGAGCTGAAGTCCGGCAGGCCCAGTTCGGCGATGAACATGGTCGGGACCCCGTACAGGGAAGTGCACTTCTCCTCGGTGACCGCCCGCAGCGTGGCCGCCGGGTCGAAGCCCTGGGCCGGCAGGACCATGCACGCGCCGTGGGTGGTCGCTGCCAGGTTGCCCATCACCATGCCGAAGCAGTGGTAGAGCGGCACCGGGATGCAGATCCGGTCCGACTCGGTGTAGCCGACCAGTTCGCCCACGAAGAAGCCGTTGTTCGCGATGTTGTGGTGCGACAGCGTCGCGCCCTTGGGAAAGCCGGTCGTGCCGGAGGTGTACTGGATGTTGATCGGGTCGTCGAAGGCGAGCGTCGCGGCCCGCTCCGCC
>NZ_QHHV01000009.1:0-28877 GCF_003947245.1 Actinoplanes sp. ATCC 53533
GCACAGCTGCTCGAAACGACCCGCGCAGACCGCCTTCTTCTCGACGAAGCCGCCCTTGATGACGGTATTGATGCCCTTCTTGTCGATGGCGATCGGCGTCAGGAGGATCGCGGGGATGTAGGAGCCCGACTCGGGGTCCTTCACCCTCCCGTTGTCCTTGATCTTCGGCGTCTGGCCCTTGTACAGCTGGATGGCCAGGTCGGCCGCCGCATCGGCTTCCAGCTTGATCGGCTTGTACACCGTCATGCACTGGTCACCGGCGAGGATGTTCTGCAGGCCCTGGACCGTGGCGTCCTGCCCGGTCACCGGGACCTTGCCGTTCATCTTGTCCTTCTTCAGGACCTCGATCGCGGCGTTGCCCAGGCCGTCGTTCGCCGCCGCCACGCCACGGATCTTCTTGTCGGTCAGCCGCCACATCTCCGTGAAGACGGTGGTGGCCTCCTTGTTGTCCCAGTCGGCGACCGACTGGTCCGGGCCCTTGAGGAACGTGCCGTCGTCGTATTTGACCTGCAGGGCACCGTCATAGCCGCGCTGGAACAGCGTGGCGTTGTTGTCGGTCGGCGAGCCGTTCAGGTTGGCCACCAGCGGCAACTTGGCGCCCTTCTGGTCCAGGCACTTGATCAGACCCTCGCCCTGCAGCCGGCCGACCTCGACGTTGTCGAAGCTGACGTAGTAGTCGGCGCCGCCGTTGAGGGTCAACCGGTCGTAGTCGATGGTCTTGATGCCGGCGGCCTTGGCCTTGGCGAGCACGGCCTTGCCGACGGCGGGGTCGAGGTTGGCGGTCATCAGGACCCGCACGCCGCTGGCGATCATGCCGTCGGCGATCTGCTGGAACTTCGCCTTGTCGCCCTGCGCGTTCTGGATGTCCAGGGGGACCTCCGCCGCGTCGAACGCCGCTTTCAGGAACTTGGGATCGTCCGTGCCCCAGCGTTGCGAGCTGGTGGTGTCCGGCAGGATCACGCCGACCTTGCCGCTGCCGGCGCCGCCGCGCGTGCTGGTGCCGGCACCGCCGGTTTGACCGTTGTCATCGGTGCAGGCGGCGGTGACACCGAGGGTGACCACACCCACGGCGACCAGAGCGAACATCTTCGTGCGCATCGCGACTTCCTCCCGGGCAGAGGGCGGCAAGGTTACCAGGCATCGGCGCTGCGTAACCTATTGATCGCAGCGAAAACTCAATGGATATGCACCGCTACCGAAGGTCACTACCGACGAGCTCGCGGCGGGCCTCCCCGGCGGCGTCCATGGCCATGTCGGCGGCGTGCGGGAGACAGCACGGCGAATTCGTCGCCGCCCAGCCGGGCGACGGTGCCACCGGCCGGCGCGAGCCTGAGCGGATCAGCCGATCCGGTACGAGGTGATCCAGGCCTGCGGGTCGCCCTTGCGGTAGAGCAGGCGCATGACCAGCGGGGTCAGGGCGTCCCGGAAGACGGCACCGACCGGTCCCGCGGTCTTGGTGCTGCCGCTGCGCCGCCCGTACGCGACGACCTTCTCGACCCGGTCGCGGCGCAGTCGCTCGTAGTCGGCCAGCGCCCCCGCGATGTCCGAGCGGGCCCGCAGGCAGCGGCCCAGGGTGACGGCGTCCTCGATGGCCATCGACGCGCCCTGGCCCGAGGACGGCGACACGGCGTGCGCGGCGTCGCCGATCAGGATCGTCCGGTCGTCGCGCCAGACCGGCACCCGCGGCAGGTCCCAGGTGTTCCACGGGCCGACGATCTCGTCGCTGGCCCGGATCAGCTCGGCCGCGGGCACCGCGTCACCGGCGAACAGCTCCAGCAGTTCCGCCCGCCAGCTCGCGGGGGTCCACTCGTCCGCCTCGGCGGGGTGCCGGCGCGACGGATTGGCGAACCACCACACCGAGTCGTCGGGCGCCGTGGCCCAGCCGAAGAACGCCCGCCGCCCGAACGCCATCTGCATGACACCGCGCGCGGGCCGCAGCGCCGCCGCGACCGGGCCGGTCGTGAAGCCGCCGGCGTTGAGCAGGCCGAGGTAGCGCGGCGCGGGCGCCGCCGGGTCCAGGGCCGTCCGGGTCCGCGAGTGCAGGCCGTCGGCGCCGACCAGCAGGTCGCCGCCGGCCGTGCTGCCGTCGGCGAACCGGACGGTGACCCCGGCGGCCGACCGGGTGATGCCGGTGAGCCGCTTGCCGTACACCAGCGGGATGCCGCGGCGCTCGGCCTCACCGCGCAGGGCCAGGTAGAGCTCGGCGCGCCGGATGGTCGTCGTGGTCGTGCCGTCCGGGTCCGGGTCGCCCAGCGGCAGCCGGGCCAGCTCACGGCCCGCGGAGTTGCGCAACGCCATGGTCGGCGTCGCGAAGCCGGCGGCGAAGACCAGGGCCGGATCGAGGCCGAGCGTGCGCAGGGCGGCCAGCCCGTTCACCGCGACGGTGAGGAACGCGCCGCGCTCGTCGGCCCCGCGGTCGTGGGCCTCGTGGATCACCGGGGCGAACCCGGCGTCGTGCAGGGCGATGGCGGCGACGGTGCCGGCGATGCCGCCGCCCGCGACAACTGCTGTCTTAGTCATTCTATGACTATGCATGCTATGACTAACGAGAGGCAACCCCGAGAAAACCCCTAGGCTGAGCCCATGACGTCTGCCGAGCCGCGCCGGTCCACGCTGGCGATGGTGCTGCTCGCGCTGCTGACGGAGGCCCCGACGCACCCGTACCGGATGCAGCAGATGATCAAGGAACGCGGCCAGGACCAGCTGGTCAACGTGGCCCAGCGCAACAGCGTCTACCAGGCCCTGGACCGCCTGGTCCGGGACGGGCTGGCCCGCCCCGGCGGCACCGCGCGCGAGGCCGGAAGGCCGGAGCGCACCGTCTACGAGATCACCGAGGAGGGCGCGGCGACCCTGCGCCGCTGGCTGACCGCCATGCTGCCGGCCCCGGCCCGGGAGTTCCCCGAGTTCCCGGTCGCGCTGGCGTTCCTGCCGATCCTGCAGCCGGCCGAGGTACGCACGCTGCTGGAGCGCCGGATGGCGGCGCTGACGGAGAAGCTGACGGTCATCGAGCAGCAGGCGCCGCCGGGCCTGCCGCGGTTGTTCCTGATCGAGGACGAGTTCCGCGCCGCGATGCTGCGTGCCGAGCTGGACTGGCTGCGCGCGCTGGTCGACGACCTGGCCACCGGGCGGTTCGCCTGGGACGAGAGCCTGATCGTGGAGACGCTCGCCGAGTTCGGCTAGAGGTCCTTGATCAGGTCTTCGGCGGCGGCGTACGGGTCCAGCCGGCCCGCGGCCACCCGGGCGGCGAGGTCGCTCAGCGCCGTGCCCTCGCGCAGCGAGCCCAGCCGGGCCCGGAGCGTGCCCAGCGCGATCGCCTCGACCTCCGCGGCCGCCCGGGCCTCGCGCCGGGCCTGCAGCCGGCCCGCGGACTCCAGCCAGGCGCGGTGTTTGGCGATCGCCGCCACCACGTCGTCGATGCCCTCGCCCTTGACCGCCACCGCCCGCACGACCTGCGGCCGCCAGTCCTCGGGGCCGCGCTCGCCGAGCGAGAGCATGCCCTGGATGTCGCGGTAGGTGGCGTCGGCGCCCGGCCGGTCGGCCTTGTTGACCACGAAGACGTCGGCGATCTCCAGGATGCCGGCCTTGACCGCCTGGATCGCGTCGCCCATCCCGGGCGCGAGCAGCACCAGCGTGGTGTCCGCGAGCGAGGCGATCTCCACCTCGGCCTGGCCGACGCCGACGGTCTCGACCAGCACGACGTCGCAGCCGGCGCCCTCGAGCACGCGGACCGCCTGCGGGGTGGCCGCGGCCAGCCCGCCGAGCTGCCCGCGGCTGGACATCGAGCGGATGTAGACCCCGGGGTCGGTGGTGTGGTCCTGCATCCGGATCCGGTCGCCGAGGATCGCGCCGCCGGTGAACGGGCTGGACGGGTCGACGGCGAGCACGCCGACCCGCTGCCCGGCCGCGCGCAGCGAGCGGACCAGCTCGTTGGTGGTGGTGGACTTGCCCACCCCCGGCGAGCCGGTCAGGCCCACGACCTGGGACCGGCCCGCGTACGGCGCCAGCGCGGCGGCCAGCTCGGGCAGCTTCTCGTCGCCGTTCTCCACCAGGCTGATCAGGCGGGCGACCGAGCGGGGGTCACCCTCGCGGGCCCGGGCCACGAGCGTCGGCACGTCGCGGCCCGGTCGTACGGAGGTGGTCACCCTGCCATCGTCCCCCACGATGAGGCGAGGCACTCGCATGGCTTTCCCGCCGCGGGTCGGCTCATGCCGAGGGCACCGTGATGAGCAGCGCGTCGCCCTGGCCGCCGCCACCGCAGAGCGCGGCCGCGCCGAGGCCGCCGCCCCGCCGCTTGAGCTCCATCGCGAGCGTGAGCACCAGCCGGGCGCCGGACATGCCGATCGGGTGGCCGAGGGCGATCGCGCCGCCGTTGACGTTGACGATCTCCTCGTTGACCTTGAGCTCGCGCATCGAGTGGAGCACGACCTGGGCGAACGCCTCGTTCATCTCGATCAGGTCGAGATCCGCGACCGTCCGGCCGGCCTTGCCGAGCGCGTGCTTGATCGCGTTGGCGGGCTGGGCCTGCAGCGAGCTGTCCGGGCCGGCCACGTTGCCGTGCGCGCCGATCTCGGCGAGCCAGGTCAGGCCCAGCTCCTCGGCCTTGGCCCTGCTCATCACCACGACCGCGGCGGCGCCGTCGGAGATCGGCGAGGCGCTGCCGGCGGTGATCGTGCCGTCCTTGGCGAACGCGGGCCGCAGCGCGCCGAGCGACTCGGCGGTGGCGTCGGGGCGCACGCCCTCGTCGGTGTCGATCAGCTTGTCGACCCCGCGCAGGCCGGCCTTGACCGGGACGATCTCCTCGGCGAAGCGGCCGTCGCGCTGGGCGGCGGCGGCCCGCTGGTGGCTCAGCGCGGCGAAGGCGTCCTGCTCGGCGCGGGTGATGCCCAGGCCGGCGCCGCTGCTCTCGGTGGACTCCCCCATCGAGACGCCGTCCCACGGATCCATCAGCCCGTCGAAGGCGGTGTGGTCGCGGACCAGGATGTCGCCGTACTTCTGGCCCTGGCGCTGGCCCATCAGCAGGTGCGGCGCGTTGGTCATCGACTCCATGCCGCCGGCCACCACGATGTCGAACTCGCCGGCCCGGATGAGCTGGTCGGCGAGCGCGATCGCGTCGAGGCCGGACAGGCACACCTTGTTGACCGTCACGGCCGGCGTGGTCATCGGGATGCCCGCGGCCACGGCGGCCTGCCGGGCGGTGATCTGCCCGGTGCCGGCCTGCAGCACCTGGCCCATGATCACGTACTGCACCTGGGCGGGCGCCACCCCGGCGCGTTCGAGGGCGGCGGCGATGGCATACCCGCCGAGAGCGGTGGCCGGCACGTTCTTGAGGTTGCCGAGGAGGCGGCCCATGGGCGTACGGGCGCCACTGATGATCACCGAGCTGGTCACGGGAGCTTCACTTTCTCAAGGCCTGAACGATGGTTAAGACAGCCTAGTACGTTCCCGGGCCGGGCGGAGATCGAGGATGTCACACTCTCCAGCATGGATTCTCTGCCGAGCGTCGGCCTGCTGCGCGTCGATCACGTCGGGATCGCCGTGGCCGACCTGGACGAGGCGATCGCCTTCTACGCCCGGGCCTTCGGGATGCGGTGCGTGCACCAAGAGACAAACTCCGAGCAGGGGGTCCGCGAGGCGATGCTCGCCGCCGGCGACGACGGCACCGGCGCCCGGATCCAGCTCCTCGCCCCGCTGCGCCCGGATTCCGCGATCGCGAAGTTCCTCGATCGCAGCGGACCCGGCCTGCAACAGCTCGCCTACACCGTGGCCGACATCGAGGCGAGCAGTGCCGCTTTACGCGCCCGCGGTCTACGGCTGCTCTATGACGAGCCGCGGCGCGGCACGGCCGGATCGCGAATCAACTTCGTGCACCCGAAGGACGCCGGAGGCGTTCTGGTGGAGTTGGTCCAACCTGCCTGATTCGTCAGCCTTGCGGGTGAAACATCCTGACGGCAACGCTGTGGCCTGGCAGGATCGAGCCCGTCACCCTGCGGCGCGGGCCGCCGTGTGAGACGATCTTCCACTTCGAGACGCACAGCAGGTAGTGGTGGGGCAACGCTGCGCAGGCGATCGCACTTCGCCGCCACCCGAACGGCCGACATCCGACCTCGGCGAGCGAGCCGAAGCCGATCTCGGGGCGGAATACCCGGCCCGTACGGTCTTGCGTCGCCCCCTGGGGGGTCTGCCAGTATGTCCCAATGCCCCAGCAGCAGGATGATCTCGCGTTCTTCGAGACAGCAAATTCGCAGCCCGACTTCACCGTAGTCCTGCGTGGATATGACCGCGGACAGGTGGACGCCCATCTCGGCCGCGTCATCGCCGCCCTGAACCAGTCGGAGCAGGCGCGCGGCGAGGCCGAGCAGCGGATGAACGACGCGCAGCGCCGGCTGCGCCAGGCGGAGCAGCGCCTCAGTGCCCTCGAGCAGAAGCTGGCCGACAGCAACAAGCTACTCGAGGAGAACAACCGGCCGACCCTCTCCGGGCTGGGCACCCGGGTCGAGCAGATCCTGCGGCTGGCCGAGGAACAAGCGAACGACCACCGCAGCGAGGCCAAGCGGGAGTCCGAGGGCATCCTCTCCGCGGCGCGGCTCGAGGCACGCGAGATCACCGACAAGGCCCGGGCCGAGGCCGCCGCGATGAAGGCGACCGCCGAGCGTGAGGCGGGGCAGGTCCGCACGCAGGCCGAGCGCGAGTCGGCGGAAAACAGGGTGCAGGCCCGGCGCGAGGCCGACACACTGCGCTCCGACGCCGACCGCGAGACCAAGCAGCTGCGCACGGTCACCGCGCACGAGGTCGCTGAGCTCAAGTCGACCGTCGAGCGCGAGGTCGCCTCGCTGCGGGCCACCGCCGAGCGCGAGATCACCCAGTTGCGTGCGAAGGCGGCCCGCGAGGCCGAGGAGAAGCGCGCCGAGGCCACCAAGATGCTCACCGACGCCCGCGACAAGCGCGACAAGGACCTGCAGGCCCTCGCGCTGGAGACCGCCGAGCGCCGGGAAAAGAGCGAGCGCGAGGAGTCGCAGCGGCACGCCGCCCAGGTCAGCGCCACCCAGAAGATGGTGGCCGAGGCCGAGGAGCGGGCCCGCGCCGCCGAGGACCGCGCCCGGGAGATCTCCCAGCGCGCCGAGAGCCGCCGGGTCGAGTCCGAGCGCAGCGCCGTCGAGACGGTCGAGAAGGCCCGCGCCCTGGCGGAGAAGACCGTCACCGAGGCGCGCTCCGAGTCGCAGCGGCTGCTCAGCGACGCGCGCACCGAGGCCGAGCTCACCACGCAGGCCGCCAAGCGCGAGGTCGACGACCTCACCCGGCAGAAGGACGCCGTCACCAACCAGCTCGGCCAGATGCTCTCCGGACTGTCCGGCCTGGTGCCGACGGTCGGCGCGGCGGCGAAGGCGGCCGAGGTCGTCAAGCAGGCCGAGGCCAAGGCCGACACCCCGGCGCAGCGCCCGGCCGAGGCCGGCGAAACGGGCAAGCCCGAGGCGGTTGCCAAGACAAGCTGAGTTGTTCGCCACTTGGTCCCCGGTTGCGCCACTCTTCGGTGTGCGCCACGGTTGAAGGGACCGGGTCGGCTGTTTGCGAGACGTCTGCGGGCCGTACCGGAGTCCTCCGGTACGGCCCGTTTGTTTCCGCAAGTAGCCTGAAGTACAGACAAACCGCAACCAGACGCCTAGTCCTGCCAGGTCGGTGTGTAACGACATGTCACGGGATGATGCGTATGTGAGGATGGAAAGCATGTCGCACGGCGGGGAAATCTTCGGTCTCGGTGGAGACGCAGCCTCCGAGCCCAGCTTCGAGACCGCCCTGCGGGGTTACGAGAAGAAGCAGGTCGAACGCTACGTAGCCCGGGCCGAGAACGAGATCGCCGCCCTCGCGAGCGAGCGCGAGCAGGCCTACTCGCAGATCCAGGCGATGGCCGGGCAGATCGACCGGCTTCAACAGGAGGCCGCCCAGTCCCGCCGCCAGCCCGGGCCCAGCGAGGTCTCCTTCCGCCACCTCGGCCCGAAGGTGGAGGAGATCCTCGCCAAGGCCCAGGAGGTCGCCACCGACATCAAGAATTCCGCGACCGAGGACATCGCCGCCCGGCTCGCCGAGGCGGAACGGATCCGCGCCGAGTCCGAGGCGCACGCTCACGACGGCATCCGGGATTTCGAGATCGCCCTGGCCGCCCGCCGGGCCGAGGAGGAGAAGGCCGACGCCGGCCGGCGCTCCGCCGCCGAGAAGGCCGTCGCGAGCAGCCGCCAGGCCGCCGAGCAGCTGCGCGCCGAGGCCGAGTCCACCCTCGCCCGGGCCCGCGCCGAGGCCCAGCAGCTCACCGAACGCGCCGCGCAGGCGGCCCAGCAGCAGCGCGCCGAGGTCGAGGGCTACGTCAAGTCCACCCGGGTCCAGGCCGACCAGGAGATCAAGGCCCTGCGCGACAAGACCCAGCAGGACGTGGCGAGGCAGCGCGCCGACGCCGACCGCGAGCGCGCCGAGCTGAAGGCCGTCACCGACCGCGAGGTCGGCCAGCGCCGCCAGCAGCTCACCCAGGAGCTGACCGAGATGCGGGCCAGCGCCGAGAAGCAGTGCGCCGACCTGCGCAGCGAGGCCGACAAATATGCCGAGGAGGTCCTGCGCCGTTCCGACGAGCAGGCCACCGCGATCCGCAAGGAGATCGACGGCCAGCAGCACAAGATCGCCACCGCCGGCCGGGAGCTGGCGGCCGCCCAGGCCAAGGTGGCCGAGGCGGAGAAGAAGGCCACCGAAGCCGGCGAGCGGGCCCGGGTGGCCGAGCAGGAGGCGCAGCGGGTCCAGCAGCGCCTGGCCGAGGTCAAGAAGGAGCTCGAGCGCGAGCTGGTGCACGTCGAGGAGGCCAAGCGGGCCGGCGAGGCCGCCGAGCGCCGCGCCACCGAGGTCCGCCGCCAGGTGCAGCGGGAGGCGAAACGGGTCGCCGAGCTGGCGTCCGCCGCCGTGCTCGCGGCCGCAGCCTCCCCGAGCGACGAGGACGACGACAACGAGCCGCCGCAGGCCGCGCCCGCCCCTCCCGCACCCGCCTCGCCAGCTCCCGCCCTAGCCGCTCCCGCCCCGGCCGCTCCCGCCCAGCCTGCTCCCGTCGTCGCGACCGGGCAGGCCGCCGTCGCACCGCGGACCGCCTCCCCGGTGACGTCGGCCGGCCAGCACGCCGCGCCGGAGCAGCCCGCGGCGACCGAGAAGGACGACAAGGCCGACCAGGCCACGGCGGCGCCGGCCAAGGTCACCGCCTCGGCCAAGGTCACCGCCCGCCCGGCCGGCAGCCGGGTCGGCGTCGACGCGGACTGACCGGCGGCCCATCCCCGGGCGGGTGGCGGGTGTTGGCCCGTACCGATACATTGCCCGCCGGGAAGTCCGGTCGCCGCACCGGTGGTCCACCGCTGCCCGGGCCTCCCGCGTCCCTGTGGAGGTGCCCGGTGACGGCCGACGAGCCCCGCCCGGCCGAGGCCGACGATCCGACACCGACACCGACACCGACACCGACACCGACAGAGGCTGCCGCTGAGCCGCCCGCCGACGACCCGCGCGACGACCGGCAGTTCGGCGCGCCCGGCCCCCGGCTGAACAGGCGCAACCCCTTCCTGGTCGGGCTGCTCGGCGGCCTGGGCCTGCTGACGGCGTACGGGATCTTTCTCGGCCTGCGCAACGCGGCGTCGATCCTGGTGCTCATCTTCGTCGCGATGTTCCTGGCGATCGGCCTGAACCCCGCCGTCACCCGGCTGCGCAGCTGGGGTCTGCCCCGCGGCCTGGCGGTCACTTTCATCGCGCTGGCCGTCGTGATGCTGCTCTGCGGTGGCGTGCTCGCGCTGGTGCCGCCGCTGGTCACGCAGACCGGGCAGCTCATCGAGAACGTGCCGGGCTACATCGAGAGCCTGCAGCGCAACGAGGCCGTCCGCGATCTGGTCCAGCGCTACGACATCCTGAACAAGGTGCAGAGCGCGCTGGACGCGGGCACGGTCACCAACGCGCTGGGCGGCGTGGTCGGTGGCGCGAAGCTGCTCTTCGGCACGATCTTCAACGTGCTGACCGTGATCGTGCTGGTCATCTACTTCCTGGCGGCCTTCGACCGGATCAAGGAGAGCGGGTACGCCCTGGTGCCCCGGTCCCGGCGGCAGCGGGTCCGGCTGCTCACCGACGAGATCCTCGGCAAGGTCGGCGCGTACATGGTCGGCGCGATCGCGATCGCCGTGCTGGCCGGCGTGTGCACCTGGGTGTTCGCGGTGGTGGTCGGGCTGGCCTACCCGTTCGCGCTGGCGGTCGTGGTCGCGGTCTGCGACCTGATCCCGCAGATCGGCGCGACCCTCGGCGCGGTCATCGTCAGCCTGGTCGGACTGGCCGACTCGCTGGGAACCGGCATCGCCTGCATCGTCTTCTTCCTGATCTACCAGCAGATCGAGAACTACCTGATCTACCCGAACGTGATGCGCCGCTCGGTGAAGGTCAGCGACGTGGCCGCGGTGACCGCCGCACTGCTCGGCGTGGGCCTGTTCGGCGTGCTCGGCGCGCTGGTCGCCATCCCGATGGTGGCGGCGATCCAGCTGATCGCCCGCGAGGTCGTCTACCCGAGCATGGAGGACAAATAACAAACCCTCTCCGGTACGGGCACACCCAGGTCGCGTGCCACCGGCCCGGCCGGATTGCCGGGCCAGGCCGTTGCGGGAGCGCCGGGCTGAAGACCTCGCGAGACCTCGTTCAGTCAGGTCATCGGGTCTGTCTGAGCATGTCCGCGAGGGCGTCGCTGTGGTCGTTGATCCACGTTTCGACGTCGTCGCGGAGCCAGATATCGCCCTGGGCAAGCTCGGCCGCCGGCTCGGGGAAGTCGCTGCGGCAGGTGAGCTCCCGCACGCGGTCCCTGCTGATTCTCACCAGCAGATCGAGGATCTCTTCGACCCCGGCGAGCTCCGGGGTGCTGACGTTCGCGGTGTTGGTCATAGCGACTCCTCTGGTCGGTCGACGGATTCGTAGTCTTCTGGCGGTCGGAGCTCACCGCCCGGTCGTGGGCGGGGCATGGGCACCAGATCGGGTTCGGGCAGTCGGCGTGCCACGCGGCCTTCCGCGCGGGCGTCTTGATCGCGGCGCCGTTGCGCTCCAGCCAGCACGGCATGCTCAGTCCCGGCTTGACCGAGGCGGTCGGCGCGCTCATCAGGTTCGCCCGCTGGACCGGTGAGCCTGGCCGGGGGTGAGCAGCGGCCGGGTCGCCGGCGCGACCATCCGCGGTAAGCGGACGGCCGAGCCCGGCGCCCGGGCCGGCCAGTCGTTCTCAACCGGACGCGGCTGTATCCGCCGCTGACGGTCGAACATCTGGACGACGTAGCAGGGCCATACCCCGATCCCGCACCGGCAGACCACCGTCCGCGGGGCATACCAGAGCCGCTGCGGCCCATGCCCGGCGTGGCGTCGCGCTCTCATCGCGCCTCCCTCGTCAGGGGAGGTGGCGGCCGGCATATGGGGGAGCCCTCACGGGCCGAGCGGTCCACCACCTCCTACGCCGATCGTGGCCGGGCGATCACGAGCGGTGAAGGCCTTGGGTGTCCGCTCAGGTGCCGCGACTGTCCGCAAACTTGCGGACAGTGGATATCAGGACGGTTCGGCGGGGCGGAACGCCTCGTACTCAGCCCGGAGGTCACGCGCTTCCGGGATGCCGGACTGCTCCACGTTGGCGACCACCTCGGAGGCACGCCACCAGTTCGATGCCACGACGCGACCGGAGCCGATCGCCTGGCTCGCGGCGGCGGCGGCCTCGTCCGGCTTGTCGGCAGCCAGCAATGCCAGCCCGAGATCAAGGTTCGCAGATGCGACCCGGCGTGGGCGGGCGCCCTCGGTTTCCAGCTCGGCGATCACGTCCCGGGCCACTCCCTCGGCGGCCGGATCCCTCGCCCACGCCAGCGTCGTCGCCGCGTAAGAGTGTGCCTTAGCCGGGTCGTACCGGTAATGGTGCTCGGGATGGTCGGGCACCGGCCGGGGTGAGGCGAGGCGTTCGACCCGGCCGAGGGCGTCTCGGGTTCGAGCTCGGTCGCCGAGCCGGGCCCACGCCCGGCCTTCCTGCGCGGTCGCCTGGATGAACGCCGAGCTTCCCTCGGGTGCGACGTCCTGGGCATGTTGAGACAGCTCAAGGGCCTGTTGGTAGTCACCCTTCGTCAAGACGTCCCAGGCCCTGGTCTCCAGGCACCATGCGGCGATCTCGGCGTGGTGCGACTGCTCGGCGAGTTGCCTGGCGGTACGCAGATATCCGTCGGCGGCGTTGGCCTGCCGAAGGTCGATGTGCAGGGTCGCGCGCAGGAGCGCAAGCCAGCCGCCGACGACGAGGAGCCGTTTGTGCTGGGCGAGGGTCTTGCGGGCGTCGACGAGCGACGACATGTAGTCCAGGTGGCGGCGCACCCGGGGCAACAGGTCGGCGGGTGGGGTGCGGGCGTATGCCATGGCCATCGTGTCGACGGCGCGTTCGAGCCGGTCAAGGGTGTCGTGACTGACGTCGGAAGCGGCGACCCGCTGGGCCAGTTCGAGGGCCTCGATTTCGGATTCGGTGTCGTCCGGCCCGGCCGAACGGAGTGTCGCCGCGAGCCTGCCGCCGCCGTCGAGCGCCTTGTCCAGGCGGCGGGCGATGGCAAGGTTCGGCGGCTTCTGGCCCGCCTCCAACTCCTGGATATAGGACTTGCCGTGGGTCACGCGGGCGCCGAGCTCGCGGAGCGACAAGCCGCTCTGAGCGCGGAGGCGCCGGAGTTCTTCGGCGAAGGCCGAGTGGCGATCGGAGGGCATCCGCGTCACATCCCTGCTAGCGGTCAGGGCGGCGGCCGGACCGCTAGACTCGGCCGCCGGGATCGACCGTACTCCGCGTCCGACGGCCGAGTTGAGGGCGAGGCGTAGCCAACCCGGTTGTCCTGGCTCAGTCGGCCATGGGTCTGGGCACGGGCACGTCCGAGAAGGCGGCCACCGTGCGGTCCGCGTACGCGTTCATGTCTCCGGAGGTCATCGGGCCGTCCCAGGTGCGCGGCAGCGGGACCGGCACCGCCGGGGCGACCCGCCGCACGATCTCGTCCAGCACCTTCTCCGCGTCGCCGACCCAGAGGTGCTTGGCGCCCGGCATCCCGACCACCTCGGCCTGCGGGATCGCCGCGAAGCGGGAGCGGGCCTCGGCCGGCCGCAGGTAGTCGTCGAATTCCGGCACGAGCGCGGTCAGCGGCTTGCCGTCGGCCGCCCACGCGGCGAGGTGCTCCGGTGCGGAGAAGCGCAGCGGCGGGGACAGCAGGATCGCCCCCGCGATCGCCGGGTCGAGCCCGTGCATCAGCGTTAGATCCGTGCCGAAGGACCAGCCGAGCAGCCAGATGTTCGGCAGGTCCTGGAACTCCGCATACTCGATCGCGGCCGCGACGTCGTAGCGCTCCCCGACGGCGGCGGAGAACTCGCCCTCGCTGGTGCCGCGCACGCTGGTGGTGCCCCGGGTGTTGAAGCGCAGCACCGCGACGCCGGCCAGCGCGGGCAGCCGCCAGGCCGCCTTGCGGAAGACGTGGCTGTCCATCATGCCGCCGTGGGTCGGCAGCGGGTGCAGGCAGACCAGGGTGGCCACCGGCTCGCCGGACTCCGGCCGGGCCAGCTCGCCGACCAGGGTGAGCCCGTCGGCGGTGTGCAGGTCGATGTCCTCACGCCGGGCCGGCAGGACGGAGTTGGCACGGATCTGGTTAGTCACGTTGCCCATCCTTACCCATACCGTGGGGCGTTGCGGGAGCGCTCCACGCCGGGGCTGCGCCTGTCCCGCGCGCGCCAGCAGCCGGTGTGCCAGTGCCGCCGGTCGCTCTCGTCGCCCCGGTCGTCGACCGGCCAGGCCACGATGTGCGCGACGCCCGGGCGGATCTCCTGCATGCAGCCGGGGCAGCGGTAGGTCTTGGTGGCCGCGCCACCGAAGATCGACCGGACCATCCACTCGCCGTCCCGGTACTGCTGGACGCCCTCGATGCCCTTGCGGGCGCGCTCGTCACCCAGTGGCGTGGGCGCGGCGTCACGACGAGGGCGGTTACGGCGAGGACTCACGACAATCAAGCGTACGTGTGAGGCACAGCACGCCGAATGCGACTTAGACTCGCGTTCATGACGGCTACCCGTACTCCCGGCATGCCCGTGGTCGAGGACGGCTTCCTCGTGTCGACCAGCCCTGCGACCGGTGCCGAGGCGGGCCGCGTCCCGATCTCCGACCAGAAGGCGGTCGAGGCGGCCGTCGACCGGGCCCGCGACGCCGGCGCCTGGTGGGCCGGGCTTAATTTCGACGGCCGCAAGACCCGGCTGTTGCGCTGGCGGGCCCTGCTCGCCGAGCGGATCGACGAGCTGGCCGCGCTCACCCACGCCGAGACGGGCAAGCCGCTCGCCGACGCCATCGTCGAGGCCACCGCCGCGATCGAGCACATCGACTGGGCGGCCCACAACGCCAAGCGCGTCCTGGGCCCCCGCCGGATGCGGACCCGGCTGCTGGTCGCCGAGCACTCGGGCCACCTGGAATACCAGCCGTTCGGGGTGATCGGCGTGATCGGCCCGTGGAACTACCCGATCCTCACGCCGCTGGGCCCGATCAGCGGCGCGCTGGCCGCCGGCAACGCGGTCGTGCTCAAGCCCAGCGAGTACACCCCCGCGGTGGGCCAGTGGCTGGTCGACACCTTCGCCGAGATCGTCCCCGAGCAGCCCGTCCTGCAGGCCGTGCACGGCCTCGGTGACGTCGGCGCGGCGCTCTGCGGCGCCGGGGTCGGCAAGATCGCGTTCACCGGTTCCACGGCCACGGCGAAGAAGGTCATGGCCACCTGCGCGCAGACCCTGACCCCGGTGCTGCTCGAGGCCGGCGGCAAGGACGCGCTCATCGTGGACGCCGACGCGGACGTCGACGCAGCGGCCGAGGCCGCCGTCTGGGGCGCGATGACCAACGCCGGGCAGACCTGCATCGGCATCGAGCGGGTGTACGCGGTCGCGCCGGTCTACGACGCGTTCGTCGCGGCCGTGGTCGCCAAGGCCGGCAAGCTGCGGGTCGGCGAGGAGATCGGCCCGATCACCATGCCGGGTCAGATCGACATCATCCGGCGGCACATCGACGACGCGCTGGCCGGTGGCGGCCGGGCGCTGCTGGGCGGCGCCGACGCGGTGCAGCCGCCGCACGTGGCCCCGACCGTGCTGGTCGACGTGCCGGAGGACTCCGCCGCGATCCGCGAGGAGACCTTCGGGCCGACCGTGACCATCACCAGGGTGGCCGACGCCGAGGAGGCGATCACCCTGGCCAACGCGCTGCCGTACGGGCTGGGCGGTGCGGTCTTCGGCAAGGCGAACGGGGTCCGGATCGCCCGGCGGCTGCACACCGGCATGGTCGCGGTGAACTCGACGCTGAGCTTCGTCGGGATGGGCTCCCTGCCGTTCGGCGGGGTCGGCGAGTCCGGCTTCGGGCGCATCCACGGCGAGGACGGGCTGCGCGAGTTCGGCCGGGCCAAGTCGATCACCGTACGCCGGGGGCCGTCGCTGCTGCCCGCGATGACCTTCGAGCGCACCCCGGCGCAAGTGCGGCGCATCGTGAAGGCGGTCAAGTTCCTGTACGGCCGCCGACCGTGACACAGCTTGCTATTTTCACCCGGTGGATCATTCCGCGATCGAGGTCCGCGACCTGTCCGTGAGCTACGGCTCCACCCCGGTGCTGGTGGCGGTCCACCTGACCGTGCCGGTGGGCGCCGGGGTCTGCGTGACCGGCGAGAACGGCATCGGCAAGTCGACGCTGCTGCGCTGCGTGGCCAGCCTGCAGCGGGCCGACGCGGGTGAGATCAGGGTCTTCGGCGGGCCGCCCGGGTCCACACCGGAGTTCTGGCGGGCCGTGGTGACCACCGTGGAGCCCCCGACCTGGTATCCGGGCCTGACCACCCGCGAGCACGCCGAGCTGGTCTGCCGGGCGCACGGCCTGGACCCGGCGGCGGCCGAGCTGGACGAGACGCTGGAGCGCTTCGGCATCGCCGGGCACGCCGACGCCATCCCGCCCTCGTTGTCGTCGGGGCAGAAGCAGCGCCTCACCCTGGCGCTGTCCCTGCTGCGACCGAGCCGGCTGCTCATCCTGGACGAGCCCGAGCAGCGCCTGGACCCCGAGGGCCGGGCGATGGTGGCCGGGCTGCTGCGCGACTACCTGGCCGACGGCGGCACGGTGCTGATGGCCAGCCACGATGACGCGTTCGCCGCCGCGGCCGGCACCGGCACGGTGAGCATGGCGGACCTGCACGCCGTCGCCGCGCAGTGACCGCCCCGGTCGCCGTCGCGGGCATCCGGCGCTGGGTGCGCCGCACCCAGTCCGCGCACCGCGACGGCCGCGAGACGCTCGGCAACGTCTACTTCGCCGTCCTGTTCGTGCTCATCGTCGGCGGCATGGTGCACAAGCAGATCGCCGCCGTCGTCTGGCCCGACACCCCGAACGCGTCCATGCTGGCCGGCGGCTCGCTGATCCTGATCATCATCGGCGTCCTCTACCTGACGCTGCGCCGCCTCGGCCCGCTCGCGCTGAGCCGTCCGGCGGCGTCCTGGCTGCTCACGGCGCCGGTCAGCCGGCGCAGGCTGCTGTTGCCGTCGCTCTGGGTGGCGCTGCTCGGTGCGGCCGTCGTAGGGGCCGTCGGCGGGCTGGCCATCCTCGGGCACGTCGCCACCCGGCCGGTGCCCGGCGCGGACGCGCTGCTGCCGCTGGTCGGATCCCTGCTCGGCGGGGCGCTGTTGCTGGTCGCGCTGGGCGCGCAGGCCGACCGGTGGTGGTCGGCCTGGTCGGACAACGCGGCGTACCTGCTGATCGCGGTGGGGTTGGCCGGGCTGGTCGTCGACTCGGCCGTGGGCGCGCCGCGCGCGGATCCCGGATGGCCCGCCGCGCCGGTCGTGACCACGCTGGCGGGTGCCCTCGCGGTGGTCGTGACCGTGCTCTTCCTGCTGGCGGTACGCGGGCTCGCCGCGACCCCGAACGAGCGGATCCTGGAGGCGGCCAAGACCTCCGGAACGCTCTTCGACTCGGCGTACGGCATGGAGCCGTCGTTCGTCACCGAGATGGTGGAGCGGCGCTACTGGGCCCGCCGCAAGCTGACCTCGCGGCGGCTCTGGCCTCGGGGTGGCATTCTGTTTTCCGCTGCGGGTCAGCACCAGCGGCGCGTGCCGGTGCTGGTGGCGCAGGATCTGTTGCTGCTGCGCCGCCGGCCGCGACGGCTGCTCTGGGTGGCCGCCGCGACCACGCTGCCCGCGCTGCTGGCGCACGCGCCCGGCTGGCTCCTCGGCCTCGCCGTGCTGGCCGGCGGCCTGGTGCCCGGCGGCGTGACGGCCGGCACGATCCGCACGGACGCCGGCAACCCGGTCATGCTGCGCCTGCTCGGGCTCAGCTCGAGGACGGCGATCGGCCAGCGGCTCTGGGTGCCCGGCGTGCTCTCCGGCCTCTGGTACGCGGCGGCCCTCGCCCTGCTGCAGGGGCTCGGCGATCTGCCGGCCGGGCCGTGGTGGGCGCTGGGCCTGGCCCTGGGGCCGGTCGGCGCGGCCGCGACGATGCGCAAGTCGCGGGTGGGCTTCGTCGACAACGGACTGATGCCGGTGGACACCCCGATGGGCTCGGTCTCGACCGGACCGCTGCTCAACGCGTTCGCCGGGCTCGACGTGCTGCTGCTCGGCCTGCCGACGGTCGTGCAGATCGCCGTGGGCGAGCCGCTGAGCTGGACCGGGGTGGCGATACAGGCCGCCGTCGCGGTGCTCGGCGCACGGGCCTACCTGGACGCGACGACGAAGAAGGACCGGGTCGAGCTGAGCGGGCGCTAGAAGAGCGTCAGTTCGTTGCGTTCCATGCCGCGCAGCTTGTCGTAGTCGACGACCACGCAGCGGATGCCTCGGTCGGTGGCGAGCACCCGGGCCTGTGGCTTGATCTCCTGCGCGGCGAAGACGCCCTGCACGGGCGCGAGCAGCGGGTCGCGGTTCATCAGTTCGAGATAGCGGGTGAGCTGCTCCACGCCGTCGATGTCGCCGCGACGCTTGATCTCCACCGCCACCGCGCCGCCGTCGGCGTCCCGGCAGAGCAGGTCGACCGGGCCGATCGCCGTCATGTATTCGCGGCGGACCAGGCTCCAGCCCTCGCCGAAGGTCGCCGGGTGGGCGGCCAGCAACTCCTGCAGGTGCGCCTCGACGCCGTCCTTCACCAGACCCGGGTCGACGCCCAGCTCGTACGAGGTGTCCTGGAAGATCTCCTCGAGGGTGATCCGCAGCTCCTCGCCGGCCTTGTTGACGACCTTCCACACCCCGGGCGCCTCCTGCAGCTTGCAGGGCGGGCTCATCCAGT
This sequence comes from Actinoplanes sp. ATCC 53533, assembly GCF_003947245.1. Classification (NCBI taxonomy): domain Bacteria; kingdom Bacillati; phylum Actinomycetota; class Actinomycetes; order Micromonosporales; family Micromonosporaceae; genus Actinoplanes; species Actinoplanes sp. ATCC 53533. Next base: position 18,296 of record NZ_QHHV01000009.1, read on the forward strand.
TCAGCGGCTTGTAGGCCCGGTCGTCGGCGTGGATGGACACCGAACCGTCCGCTTTGACCATCAGGAGCCGGGTGGCCAACGGCAGGTGGGCGGAGAGACGGCCGACGTAATCCACAGAGCATTTCGCAATGACCAGGCGCACCCGACGAGGGTAGCCTCCGCCGGATGCCGGGCGAGCGCGGCGGTGCCATGCTGAGTGCGTGCTCGAAGCGCTCACCGGAACCGGCCTGGCGGCATCCGCCGGGCTGAATGCCTACATCCCCCTGCTCACCATGGGTCTGCTGGCCCGATACACCGAGGCCATCGAGCTGCCCAGCGGCTGGCAGTGGCTCTCCAACGGCTGGGTCATCGGCATTCTCGCGGTGCTGCTCGCCGTCGAGATGGTCGCCGACAAGATCCCGGTCGTCGACCACGTCAACGACCTCGTGCAGACCGTGGTCCGGCCGACCGCGGGCGGGCTGGCGTTCGGGGCCGGCTCGTCGTCCGAGACGGTCACCGTGTCCGACCCGGGCTCGTTCTTCGGTTCACACCAGTGGGTGCCGGTGGCGGCCGGGGTGGTCATCGCCCTCTGCGTGCACGGGGTGAAGGCCGCCTCCCGGCCGGTGGTGAACGCCACCACGGCCGGCCTGGGCGCGCCGGTGGCCAGCACCGCCGAGGACTTCGGCAGCGTGCTGCTGTCCCTGCTGGCGATCCTGCTGCCGGTGCTGGTCCTGCTCGCGATCGTGCTGCTGGTGTTCGGCGGCTGGTGGGTGATCAGGCGACGCCGGCTGCGCAAGCGGGAACGAGGCCGGTTTGAGGGTGTTGAGACCCAGCAACTGTTTGGTTGACTGCTTCGGTGCCCGCGATCGCCGTACCCGCCTTCGCCCTGACCTGGTGGCTGGGTTGCTATCTGGTGGGGCGTGACCCCACCCGCGCGCTGCTGTGGCGGGCGGGGGCCGCGCTGGTCGCGTACGCGATCGCGGTCGCGGCCTGGAGCCTCGCCCCCGGCTCCGGGATCGCCCAGCTGCTGATCTGCGTGCCGGCGCTGTGCTGGGCCGGGGTGTCGGTGGGCCTGCTGCCGCCGGAGGTGCCGGAGCACCGCCAGGTCAACCGCGGCTGGCCGGTGCTGGCGCTGGTGTTCCTGGTGCTGGCCGCGGCGCTGCCCGGCGTGGGCAAGCTGGTCGCGCTGGCGCCGCTGGCGGGCGGCATGGCGCTGCTGCTGCGGTATCGCGACCAGGCACGCCCGTCCTCGCTGCCGTCGGCGCTGACCGCCGCCGCGATTCTCTACACGCTCGGCCTGGTTGTGATGCTGGGCCCGATCGACCTCGGGCCGCCCATCGTGGTGCTCGCCGCGATCGGGATCGACCTGCTGCTGATGGGCTATCTGGTGGCGGTGGCCGACGCCGTCGACCTGGGCGAACGGCTGCTGCCCGACCTGCGCCGCTCGCTGCTCGCCGCAGTGCTGGCCGTGCTGCTCTGCGGTGGGCCGGCGGCGCTGACCATGCTGGCCGCCCCGGGCCTGGGCGCGGTGCGGGTGCTGCAGTTCGTGCTGCTGGCGGCGGTGCTGAGCGCGGTGGGCCTGGCCGGGCAGTTGCGCGCCGGCCTGGATCAGCTCGCCTTCGGTTCCGACGATCGGCTGCGGCAGAACCGCAGCGTGTTGTTGCGCGCCGCCGACGCGCTGCCCCGGCGGCGCGGTCGGCACCAGATGCCCGTGCTGGATGCGGAGGAGTTCCGCCGGCTCACCCGCCGCGCGCTGGACGACTTCGGTGACGTGGGCCGGCTGCTGCGCAACCCGCTGGCCGAGCTGCCCGCCGTCGACCGCCGGCTGGCGGCCCGCGGGCCCGGGGCGGCCGACCAGCCGCTGGTCCGGGCCGCGGAGCTGCGGGCGGTGCTGGGTGAGCACGTGGCGCGGCTCAGGCCGGCCGGGGGGTTCGACACCACCGAGGAGTGGCGCTTCTTCAACGCGCTGTACTACTGCGGCGTCATGGGCCTGCGGCCGTACCAGCGCGGGCCGCAGCCCGAGGGCCTGGACCGGGATGCCCGGCGGGCCGTCGACTGGTTCCGCCGCTATGTGCCACGGCGCTCGATGCACCGGTGGCAGGCCGAGGGCGCCGCCATGGTGGCCGCTCAGCTGTGGCGCGACCTGATCGCCACCGATCCGCGCTGGCTGACCGGGGCGGGCGCGGCCACCCGCCGGCAACCCGTGCGGTGACGCTTCGGTAGCGACACGCGCCGCCTAAGGCGACCAAGCACCCCAAACTGGTTAAAATCCCCCATCGTGGATTCCGGGGGGTGCAGTGGGTAGCCACCGCAACGCACTGGTCGCCGTCGTCCGGCAAGAGCTGGCCGAAGCGCGCGGCACCGCCCGGGCCGTGCTGGCCGCCGCCGAGTCGGCCCGCAGCGAGGCGCTGCGGCGCAAACAGCTGATCCGGGACGCGTACTCGACCTGCCTGGCCCAGCTGGCCGAGGCGCGGGAGGCGGCCCGGGAGGACGTCCTGCGCCGGACCCGGACCGAGGCCGGCCGGCTGGCCCGCGACGTCGAGTCGGTCGCCGCCCTGTACGCCCCGGGCGCGGCCGGCACGGCCTGGCGCTACTGGACGCCCACCGAGCCCGACCGGGTCACCCGTCCCGGGCTGTTGCGCATCGGCACCATCGGCTACGACCCCGGCGACGGCGAACGGCGGCTGCCCGCCCTGGTGCCGCTGCTCGACCACGCCCACGTCAACCTCGCCGGCGACCGGGCGGCCGCGGACGGCGTGATCTCCGGCCTGCTGCTGCGCGCCCTCGGCACCACCCGGCCCGGCGACGTCCGGCTCACCGTCTACGACCCGGAACAGCTCGGCGGGACGCTGGCCGCGTTCGCCCCGCTCGGCAACGCCGGTCTGCTCTCCTTCACCGGCCCCGGCGGGCTCGGTCCGATGCTCGACGACCTGGTGGAACAGATCTGCCGGGTCAACGAGACCGTGCTGGCCGGCGAGTACGCGTCCCTCGCCGAGCTCACCGCCGCGACGACCGGCCCGCGCCCGGAACCGTGGCGGGTCATCGTGCTGCTCGCGGACGCCGAGCTGACCCCCGCCCAACGGGCCCAGCTCGACCGGATCGCCCGGACGGGCGTGGCGTGCGGCGTACACCTGGTGGTCCGCGGTCTGGACCTGGCGCCGCACCACACGGTGGAGCGCATCGAGGTGCGGCCCGAGGCGGCGACCTGCGACACCATCGGCGACCTGACGATCCGGCTCGATGCCGCACCGCCACCGGACCGGATCGCCGGCTTCTGCCGGACGATGGCCGAGCGGGTGCGCCAGGGGCCCCCACCCGCCCGCTTCGCCGACCTCGAACCGGACAAGCTCTGGGTCGAGTCGTCCGCGCACGGCCTGAGCGCGCCGATCGGGGACAGCACCGACGGTCCGCTGATCTCGGTGCCGCTCGGCGACGACCCGCCGCACGCGCTGATCGGCGGCCCGTCCGGCTCCGGCAAGACCAACCTGATCTACGCCTGGATCGGCTCGCTGGCCGCCCGGTACGGCCCCGAGGAGCTGGCGTTCTACCTGCTGGACTTCAAGGAGGGCGTGTCCTTCGCCCGGTTCGCGCCGGGCCCGCGCGACCCGAGCTGGCTGCCCCAGGTGCGCCTCGCCGGGATCAACGTCAACGGCGACCGGGAGTTCGGCCTGGCCCTGCTGCGCCACCTCGGCGAGGAGCTCCGGACCCGGGCCCAGGCGGCCAAGCGGTACGAGGCCTCGAAGCTGGCCGAGTTGCGCGCCGAGGACCCGGCCGGCCACTGGCCCCGGATCGTCGCCGTCATCGACGAGTTCCAGGTGCTGCTCGCCGGGCGCGACGCGCTCGCCGAGGAGGCCGTCACGCTGCTCGAGGACCTCGCCCGGCGCGGCCGTTCGCAGGGCATCCACCTCGTGCTGGCCAGCCAGGACGTCTCCGGCATCGAGGCGCTGTGGGGCCACTCCGGGCTGATCGGGCAGTTCACCCTGCGCGTCGCGCTGCCCAAGGCCCGGCGCATCCTGGCCGACACCAATCTGGCCGCGGCGGTCATCCCCCGCTTCCACGCGGTCGTCAACGCCGACTCCGGCGCCGCGGGCGCCAACCACGTCGTCCGGCTGCCGGATGCCGGCGACCGGCAGGCCTGGCGGACGCTGCAGCGCAAGCTCTGGCACCGCCGGCCGGACGCCTGCGTGCCGCCGCGGCTGTTCGACGGCGACGCGGTGCCGCGGCTGCCGGAGGCCTACCGGCCCGCGGGGCGGGTGCTGCACCCCGGCGCCGACATCGGTTCGTCACCGGGCGCGGTACTGGGCGAGCGCATCGACGTGGCCGCGCGCCCGGCCCGGCTGCGGCTCGGCCGGATGCCCGGGCGCAACCTGGCGGTGCTCGGCACCCGCACCACCGAGGCCTGCGACGTGCTCGCCGCGGCCGGGCTCTCGCTGGCCGCGCAGGGACCGGCCCGGTTCAGCATCGTCTGCCTCGACCCCGGCGCGGAGCGCTCGGCCGCCCGGCTCGTCGCCGAGCTGCCCCAGGCCGACTGGTACGGCCACGCCGACCTCGACCAGTTCTTCGACGGCCTGGCGCCGGACGGCATCCCGCACTACGTCCTCGGATACGCCCTGGACGCCGCCGGGGCGGGCTACCGAGACCGCTGGCGTGCCCTGCTGACCGACGGCCCCGAGCAGCGGATCCACGTGCTCGGCTGGTGGCGGTCCGTGCCCCGGCTGCGCGACGACCTCGGCGGCATCGGCGCGCGGCTGGACACCATCGGCGCGTGGGTGGCGCTCGACGTGCAGGGGCCCGAGCTGAGCCCGCTCTCCCCGCAACCCGGCGGCCCGGCCTGGTACCCCCGGCCGCGGCGGGCGCTGTTCTTCGACCGCTCGGTGCACCGCCATCCGGAAGTGATCATCCCGTACGAGGTGAACAGTGACCACACGTGACCGCGACTACCAGCTGATGATGAGCGCGCTCGCCGACGTCGCCCGGCGGCGGGACGCGGCCCTCGCGGAGGCCGAGCAGGCGTACCAGACCAGCGCCGCACAGGCCGCCGGGGAGCTCGCCCGGGCCGAGGGCGACGCGATCTCCGCCGACCGCTGGGCGGGCGCCGCCGCGGCGCAGGTGCTGGACGTGGACCGGGAGGCGGGCCGGCTCTGGGAGCAGCTGCGCCGGGCCCGGGGGATCCGGGTACGGGCACTGGGCGAGCTGCCGGAGCCACTGTCCATCGAGGTGCTGCCCCGCACCGCGCTGGAGAGCTCGCCGGACGACGCCGGCGCCGCGCTCCCGGCGCCGCGCCAGTCGGCCCGGACCCTGCTCGCCCGCGCGGCCGAGCGGATCGACGTGACCGGGCGCCCGGCCGTGCACCGCCCGCTGCCGCGCTGGGCGCTGCCGCTGCTGCCGATGCTGGGCGCACTGCTGGCCGGCGTCTGCGGTCTGGTCGCGGCCGGGCTGGTCACCTTCGGGAGCACCGGGATTCCGGGCGGCGCCGTGCTGCGCGGGCTGGGCTGGCTGGCGTTCCTGGTGGCGCCGTCCGCGGGCGTGCCGGTGGCGGCGGCCCTGGCACACCGCAGGCTGCGCGCGCGCCTCGACATCGGCGGGATCGGGCTGACCCTGATCGGCGGGATGCTGGCGGCGACCGTACTCTCGGTGACCTTCGCATCCTCCCGCTGAGCCGCCACCGGGGCGGGCGCGGCGGCGAGCCGCCGCGCCCAGTCCGGGCAGTCTTCAGTCCGGCCGCGGCGGCCGGACGGGCCGTCCTCAGTAGGTGTAGAAGCCCTTGCCGGTCTTGCGGCCCAGGTCGCCGGCCGTGACCATGCGCTGCAGCAGCTCCGGCGGGAAGAACTTCTCGTCCGCGGTGTCGTGGTAGATGTTGGACGCCGCGTTCAGCATGACGTCGAGACCGGTCAGGTCGACGGTGGCCAGCGGGCCCATGGCGTGCCCGAAGCCCAGCTTCATCACCGTGTCCAGGTCGGCGGCCGACACCACGCCGGTCTCGACCAGCTTGATCGCCTCGACCAGCAGGGCCGAGAAGAGCCGGTTCGACACGAAGCCGGCCACGTCCCGCTTGACCTCGACGCAGGTCTTGCCGACCTCCTCGGCGAAGTTGCGCGCGCTCGCCAGCGTCTCGTCCGAGGTCTGGTAGCCGCGGACCAGCTCGACCAGCTTCATCATCGGCACCGGCGAGAAGAAGTGGATGCCCACGACCGACTCGGGCCGGGCCGTGACCGCCGCGATCTGGGTGATCGGGATGGCGGAGGTGTTGGTGCCGAGCACCGCGCCGGGCTTGCAGATCTTGTCGAGCGCCCGGAAGACCTCGTGCTTGGCCTCCAGCTTCTCGAAGATCGCCTCGACCACCACGTCGGCGTCCGCCATCGCATCCAGGTCGGTCGTCGTGGTGATCCGGCCGACCGCCGCCTCGGCCTCCTCGGCCGAGATCTTGCCCTTGGCGGCGAAGCGCCCCAGGGACTCCCGGATCGCCGCCACGCCGCGGCCCAGCGAGGCCTCGTCCAGGTCCCGGAGGGTGACCTGCCAGCCGGCCTGGGCCGCCACCTGGGCGATGCCCGAACCCATCAGACCGGAGCCGATGACCGCGAGTCGACCCGCCATGAGTGTTCTCCTTCTCCACGTTGAGGTAACGCCGACAGCCTAGCCGCCACGCTTAACGAAGGCTCAGGGCCTCGATCGGGGCAAATCCCGAGAAATCCCCCGCCCCCGGTGCCAGACTGTGCCCATGCCACCAAGCGACGGCTGGTACCTCCTCGGGCCGTTCATCGCCGTCGCACTCGTCGGGTTCCTCGGCGCGATCTTCTGGCGGATGGGCCTGCAATGGACACAAGCCAGCGAGGACCCGCTCCGCGACCTCTACGCCGGCCTGGCCATCTTCGGCGAGGCCGAGGACTACGGCCTGCTCTGCCCGGCCGCGGCCACCAACGACCCGGACATCGCCGAGGAGATCCGCACCCTGCTGGCGGCCGCGGGCATCCGCTCGACGTCCGCGATCCGCCCGGACGGGCGACTGCTGGTGCTGGTCTTCCCGGAAGAGGTGGACGAGGCCCGCCGCCTGGTCGGCGGCTCCCCCGCCGTCTAGCGGCGGCCGCTCAAGCCCCTCAGAAGTCGAAGGTCGGCTCGGCGACCACCGCTCGCTCGACGTCCACGCCCAGGTTGGCCAGGTCCGCGACGAAGTTCGGGTAGCCGCGGTCGATGTGGTGGACCTCGCCGACCTCGGTGATGCCCTCGGCGCACAGGCCGGCGATGACCAGGCCGGCACCCGCGCGGATGTCGGTGGCCCGCACCGGCGCGCCGGAGAGCCGCTCGCGGCCGTTCACCACGGCGTGGTGCCCGTCGGTGCGGATGTCCGCGCCCAGCCGGACCATCTCGTTCACGAACATGAACCGGCCGTCGAAGATGTTCTCGGTGATCAGCGACGAGCCGGCGCTGACCGCGGCCAGGCCGATCGCCATCGGCAGCAGGTCGGTGGCGAAGCCCGGGTACGGCAGCGTCACGATGTCGATGGCCTTCGGGCGGTCGTCCATGCGCACCCGGAACTGGTTGTCGCCCGGCTCGACCACCGCGCCGGCCGAGACCAGTTTGTCCAGCGCCATGGCCAGGTAGGCCGGCTGCACGCCGTGCACGGTGACGTCGCCGCGGGTCATCGCGGCACCGAAGGCCCAGGTGCCGCCGACGATCCGGTCGCCGACCGTGACGTGCCGCACCGGCTTGAGCGCGTCCACGCCCTCGATGGTCAGGGTCGATGTGCCGGCGCCGGAGATCTGCGCGCCCATCGCGGTCAGCATGTCGCAGATGTCGACGATCTCCGGCTCGCGGGCCGCGTTGTCGATCTCCGTCACGCCCTTGGCCAGGACCGCGGCCATCAGCAGGTTCTCGGTGGCGCCGACGCTCGGGAAGTCCAGCCAGATCTTGCCGCCGCGCAGGCCGCCCGGCGCGCTGGCGATGACGAAGCCGTGCTCGCCGGAGATCTCGGCGCCCATCCGGGCCAGGCCGGCGACGTGCATGTCCAGGCCGCGCGAGCCGATCGCGTCGCCGCCCGGGTGCGCCACCCGGACGTAGCCGCGGCGGGCCAGCAGCGGGCCCAGCACGCAGATGGACGCGCGCAGCCGGCGCACCAGGTCGTAGTCGGTCTCGCTGCCCGGCTCGGCGGGCACGTCGATGATCGCCTCGCCGTTCGCCAGCGACACCTCGCAGCCCAGCCGGCGCAGCACCTCGGCCATGATCGCCACGTCGGTGATGCGCGGGACGTTGGCCACCACGCTGCGGCCCTCGGCGAGCAGGGCGACGGCCATCAGCTTGAGTGCGGAGTTCTTCGCGCCGCCCACCATGACGTCGCCGGACAGGCGGGCGCCGCCCTTGACTCTGATCACATCCACGCGGGCCATCGTATGGGGCGCGGCCGCGTGCCTCCGTAGGGTGGGGGGCATGGCCGTGCATCTCACCCGCATTTACACCCGCACCGGCGACGCCGGTTCGACCCGCCTGGGCAACAACGAGGTCACCTCGAAGACCGATCCTCGGGTCGCGGCGTACGCGGACGCCGACGAGTGCAACGCGGCGATCGGGGTCGCGCTCGCGATGGGGGCGCTGGCCCCCGACGTGAAGAGCGTGCTGACCGCCGTACAGAACGATCTGTTCGACGTCGGTGCCGACCTGTGCAATCCGCTGGCCGAGGAGCCGCCCTACCCGCCGCTGCGGATCACCGAGGCGTACGTGACCCGGCTCGAGGGTTGGTGCGACGAATACAACGAGCAGCTGCCCGAGCTGGACTCCTTCGTGCTGCCGGGCGGGACGCCGGGTGCGGCCCTGCTGCACGTGGCCCGGACGGTCGCCCGCCGCGCGGAGCGCTCCGCCTGGGCGCTCTGCGAGATCGACCAGGAGCACACCTCGCCGCTGCCGGCCAAATATCTGAACCGGCTCTCCGACCTGCTCTTCATCCTGGGCCGGACGGCCAACCCCGGCGGCGACGTCAAGTGGGTGCCGGGCGGGGCTTCTTGAGCCTGCACCACGTCGAGCTGTGGGTGCCCGACCTGGCCGGCGCCCAGGTGCCCTGGGGCTGGCTGCTGGGCGAGCTCGGGTGGGAGACCTACCAGGAATGGCCACAGGGGCGCTCCTGGCGGCACGGCGACGTCTATCTGGTGCTGGAGCAGTCCCCGGCGCTGTCCGGCGGCGTGCACGACCGGCGGGCTCCCGGCCTGAACCATCTGGCCTTCACGGTGGCCGGCGAGGCGGCGGTGGACCGGCTCACCGCGGCCGCGCCCGGGCACGGCTGGTCGCTGATGTTCGCCGACCGGCATCCGCACGCGGGTGGCCCGCAGAGCTATGCGGCCTATCTCGAGGACGCCTGGGGCTACGAGGTGGAGCTCTGCGCCGGGCCGCCCTGAGCGTCAGCGCTCGACGGGGCGCGGGGTGATCGTCGGGCGGGGGGCCACGGATCCGGGTTGCCCCGGCGGGCCCGCCTCCAGCCAGGAGAGGAAGCCGGTCACCGTGGACTCGGCCATGGCGATCTCCAGCTCGGAGCTGCCGGTCGTGCAGAGCAGGATCACCCAGTGGCCCGGCATGGTCAGGCGTTCCGGTCCGGCGGGCAGCCGGCGGCGGCCGACCGACAGGGTGCGCCGGTCCAGCATCCGCTTCGGGCGGACGCCGAAGCTGAACATGCGGTGGAAGCGCAGCTCGTCACCGACGAACTGACCGATCCCCGTGGACCAGCCGCGGCCCGGCACCATCGTGCTGACCCGGACCTGGAGCCGAATGGTGCCGCCGCCTGACATGAGCAGCCGGCGGCGGACGAAGACCGCGAGAAGAAAGACGAGCAGCGCGACGACGCAGATTCCGATGATCTCCAGAACCCGCATCGTCGGCGTCAGTGCGCGTCGGGGGTGGCGGGAGTGGCGCTCTCGGCGAGGATGGTCACGCCGTTCGCGTCGATGGAGAGGAAGCCGCCCGCTACGTCGTAGGTCAGCTGCTCGCCGCCGGCGAGTTTGACCCGCACCTGGGAGGGCTCCTTGAGCAGGCCGAGCAGCGGGGAGTGGCCGGGCAGGACACCGAGCTCACCCTCGGTGGTGCGCGCGACGACCATCTCGGCCTCGCCGGACCAGACCTTCTCCTCGACGGCGACGACCTGGACTTGCAACTGCTTGGCCACGCTGTCTCTCCTTACGAAGTTGCCTCGGTTTTCCGCCGCGGGTCGGCTCAGTAAAGCCTGCGGAACCGATTGACGTGAAGTCTAAACGGCTGGGTGACATGCCGGTGCCTGGGGTGGCGACCACCACTGCCGGCGGGTCAGAGTTTCTGGAGGAAGTCCGGGTGCTCGACGAGGAATGTCGAGACCGTGTCGTTCTGCACGGATGCGAAGAAGTCCTCGGCGCCGGGCTCGAGCTCCTCGCCGAGATAGTCGCCGTTCGTGATGAGGCTCCTGCCGGGCAGCTTGACCAGCGTCATGTCGTCGGAGCGCAGGCCCTTGAGGGCCAGGCCCCAGTCGACGACCGTGTGGCCGTTGCCGTCGAAGATCAGCGTGTCGCCGGCCGCCTTCAGCACCTTGTCGAGCTTGACCGGGTTGGTCACCACGTTCTTGCTCAGCGCCTGCGAGGTCATCGCCTTGATGAAC